>JAKOQD010000230.1 GCA_029778515.1 Actinomycetes bacterium | reverse complement strand
TCTCCAGCAGATCGGTGAGCAGGCCCTCGAAACGGTCCAGTTCGGCCGACAGCAGCTCGGTCGAACGTCTCGACACCGCGTCGAACTCGTCCCGGTGGGAGTGCAGCACCTCAGCGGCCATCCGAATCGTGGTCAGCGGGGTGCGCAGCTCGTGGGACACGTCGGAAACGAATCGCTGCTGCACCAGTGAGAGGTTCTGCAGCTGGGTGATCTTCTTGTCCAGCTCCTCGGCCATATGGTTCATCGAGCGGGCCAGGCCGGCGAGGTCCTCGGTGCCGACGACGGCCATCCGGTCCTCCAGATGACCGGACGCGAGTTGCTCGGCCGCGAGCCGGGCGGCTCGAACCGGCCGCAGCACCTGCAGCGCGATCAGGTAGACGGTTAGGGTCAGACCGGCCAGCAAGAAGACCCCGGTGGCGAGGGTGGCCTGTTGCACGACGGCCAGCGTCGCCTTCTCCTGGCTGGTGGAGAAGAGGAAGAAGATCGGGTAAGGCGCCTGTCCGGGCGCCTGCAGAGTGGCTGCCACGACCAGTCCCGGCTCGTCCGGACGCGAGTCGGTGAAGCGGATCAGGGTGGGCGTGCTCCACAACCCGTCCCCAGAACCGACGCTCTCCCGGATCGAATCCGGGATGCTCTCGGGAGCCAGGCCGCCGGTACCGATCTTCTGGATCGGGGTCTCGACGACCACGAAGTACTGGTTGCCGGCCAGGCCACGGTTGGTCGCCTCGCGGGCCAGCCGGGTGATCCGCTCGCTGGCGGACGTGGTGCGCAGGTCGGTGGTGGAGAGGTCGCGCTGCATGTTCGACACCACGGCGGACGCTTCGGCGACGCTCGCCTGCGTCTTGCCGGCCATGATGCCCCGACTGGACTGTTCCATCAGGAACCAGCCGGTGGCGGCAAGGATCACGATCGCTGCGGCGAGGGTGGTGACCACCACCTGGAATGGCAGCGAGCGCGACCAGAGTCGCAACGCCGGGTTGCTGGAAAGCCGGCTCATACCGGCGTTCTGGGTTCACCGGCGCGATAACCGACACCGCGCACGGTGACGATGATCTCCGGCTTCTCCGGGTCCTTCTCGATCTTGGACCGCAGGCGCTGCACATGCACGTTCACCAGCCTGGTGTCGCTGGCGTGGCGGTAGCCCCACACCTCTTCGAGCAGCACCTCACGGGTGAACGCCTGCCGGGGCCGCCTGGCCAGTGCCAGCAGCAGGTCGAACTCCAGCGGAGTGAGGATGATTTCGTTCTCGCCGCGGCGGACCGTGTGCTCGTTCACCCGGATCACCAGGTCGCCGATCCGCAGGTTGTCCACGTCGGGTTCGGGAGTGATGTGGCGGCGCAGCCGGGTCTTGATGCGGGCGATCAGCTCCTGGGTCTTGAAGGGCTTCGCGACGTAGTCGTCGGCGCCCGCCGACAGCCCGTCCACCACGTCGATGGTGTCGCTCTTGGCGGTCAACATCACGATGGAGACGCCGGACTCGGCCCGGATGTCGCGGCACACGTCGACACCGTCGCGTCCGGGGAGCATCAGGTCGAGCAGCACCAGGTCGGGACGGTACTCGCGGAACGCCTCCAGCGCGGCGTCGCCGGTGTGGCAGAGCTTGGCATCGAAACCCTCCGAGCCGAGCACCAGGTGCAGCATCTCGGCGAGGGCCTCGTCGTCGTCGACCACAAGGATCCGCGGCGGCGCACTCCGAGGAGCCTCAGACACCTTGTTTCCCTCCATTGGTAGCAGTGCACCGATACTATCCGCGTCGCGGAGAAGTTCAGTTCAGTTCGGTCTCGGCGGTCCAGGTTGAGAACAGCGCCAGTTCACCACCTTGCCGGCGCAGAATACGCCGCCAGAGCGTTGCCGGATCGGGATCGAAGACATCGGTGACCGTGGCGCGAACCACGTGCCACATCTCGAAGTCGAGTTCGCGTTCGAGTTGGCCGGCGTCCCAGCCGGCGTAGCCGGCGAAGATCCGCAGGTGCTGATAGGTGCCTTCGGCGATCTCGACCGGGGTGTCGAGGTTCAGCAGTCCCACGCCGTCGAACACCGGACGCCAGCCGGGGGGCTCCTCGCCCAGCGCCCAGGGCTCGGCCAGACAGACCGCGCCCTGTTGGGAGACCGGGCCGCCGTCGAACAGCGCGGGCGGCTCGCAGACCAGCTCCGCCCAGGCTGGCAGTGCCTCCGACAGTTCGATGGAGGTGGTCCGGTTGAGCACGACGCCCACTGTGCCAGTGTCATCGGCGTCCAGCAGCAGCACGACGGCGCCGTCGAAGACCCCGTCAGTGATCGTGACAGCGGCGACCAGCAGATCGCCGGCGCGGAACCCGGTCATGCCACCTCCTGGGTTCAGTCTGGCACCACGGCCAACTCGACCGGAACAAAGAACGAGCGGCGCCCTTGACGGGCGCCGCTCGCGCAGAGTCGGGTTGGAACTACGAGTGCTTGGGTTCCAGGACGTCGAGCACCGTGATCACGTGGAACGGCGAACCGTCGTGCTGTGACCAATCCTCGGTGAAGAGATGCAGGAATCCTCTGATCGCCTCGATCGCTACAGCCATTTCCAGCCCCCTTCGCTTGTCAACTGGTGATGTGGCCTCAGCTTAGCATCGCTAGGGATGCCACGCAAGCAGCTCTAGCGATGCTAAGCGCGAACATCGCCGCTTGTCGTGAGGCATGAACGCCCAGCGCAACCCCGAGCCTTGATACCCTCCAGCAGTGACCGCTTACCTGCCCAGGGACATTTCATTGGTGGGACACTGCGTCGGTCTCGCCCCGCTGCGGGAGGCGGATCTTCCGGATCTGGCGCCGATCCTGATGGACCCGGCCGTCTACGCATCCGGATACGTGATGCACCGCCGGCCCGCGACCACCGCGGATGCGCTGGCGCTGGGCCGCTCGAGGTTTCTGGCAGCGGACGCCCCGAACGGTGTCGGGTTCGGGCGGATCGCGTTCGCCGTCCGGCTCACGACCGATTCGCCGCTGGACGCGGCCGGTTCGTTGGTGGGTACCACTTCGCTCGGTGACGCACACCTGGCCAACGAGAGCATCCACCTCGGCTGGACGATCTACGGGTCCCGCTGGTGGGGCACGGCGGTGAACGCGGAGACCAAGTACCTGCTGCTGCGGCACTGCTTCGAGGAACTCGGCTTCGGCCGGGTCAAGCTGCAGACCGACCGGCTGAACGTTCGCTCGGCCGCGGCGATCGCAAAGCTGGGCGCGACCCGGGAGGGCGTACTGCGTCGCGAGACCCGCCGCGAGGACGGCAGCTTCCGGGACACGGTGGTGTTCAGCGTGCTCGCCGACGAATGGCCGGCGGTGTCAGCCGGCCTGCTGGCCCGCCTCAACGCCGCCTGAGCCGGGCGTTGGGCCCGAGCCCCGCCGATCGAGCGGCGACGCGAGCAGTTCGATCAGCAACCGCTCAACCACGGACGCGGGCAGGGTCTCCACCAGCGCCAGCACCGGTGCCATCGCGTGCAGCGCCCCCGGGTCGAGGAGCCCGGCACCACTCAGGACGGCAAAGGCTGCCTCGGCGTCCAGACCGGCCAGTGCCGCCGGGTCGGCGCCGCCCATCAGCTCAGCCGCAACCGCCGTGCCATCCAGGTGCGGTCGGCCCCGGACGGTGTCTGCGGCCGCCGCCATGGCTGCCGCCAACTCGTCGACCACGTGCGCGGTGACCGGCGTGATCGTCAGGTGCGCCGTGGCCGGGAGCACGGTCCCGTCCGGCTGGGTCGAGGCCGGCTGGCCCTGCACTACGAACCCGTGGGTGCGCATCGCGTCCGCCCACAGGTGCGGGTCGACCTGCCTGGCCGGATCGGTCACATCCGCGGCGAGCGACAGCATCGGGCCGGCGGGCGCGCCCACGACCGACAGGCCGTCGATGGCACCGACCGCAGCGCTGAGCCGCGCCGTGGTGGCAGCCATGGACGCGGTGAGCTGACGGAACCCGCCAACCCCCAGGACGGACGCGATCGCCCAGGCAGCAGCCAGCGGACCGGCCGACTTCGACCCCAGCAGCGTCGCGTTGACCACCGGATAGCCCGGCCAGGAACTCGTGGCGAACCATTGGTGGCGCTGCCGGTCGAACCCACGCTGCAGCAGCACCGAGATGCCCTTGGGCGCGTAGCCGTACTTGTGCAGATCAGCGGAAAGGCTGGTGACCCCGGGAACCGCAAAGTCCCAGGCGCCCCCCGGTGCGGCGGCATCGGACGGTGGCCAGAACGCCAGCGCGAACCCGCCGATGCAGGCGTCCACGTGCAGGTCGACGCCGGCCAGCTGTGCGGCTTCGGCGACCTCGGCGACCGGGTCGAGGGCAGCGAACGGATAGCACGGCGCGCTGACCACGGCCAAGGCGACATCGGGGCTGAAGCGCTCAGCCATCACACCGGCGTCGACCCGCCCGGTGGTCACATCGACCGGCACCAGGTCGAGATCGAGATCGAACAGTGCCGCTGCCTTGCGGAACGCCGCATGCATCGTGGTTGGTGCCACCAGCCGCGGACGCTCCGTGCCACCGTTGGCGCGCCAGGAGTCCCGCGCGGTCTTGACCGCGAGCAGGCAGCTCTCGGTGCCGCCCGAGGTCGCGGTGCCGGCCACGTCCGGCCCAGCGTGGAAAACCTCGCGAGCGAAATCGAGGAGCTCGCGTTCGATCACCGCGACCGAGCTGAAAGCCGTCGGGTCCAGGCCGTTCACCGGCTGCATCGCGCGGATCGCGGCCGCAGCGAGTTCGTCCAGCTCCGGGTGCCCGGAGTCGTAGACGTAGGAGAGCAGGCGCCCGCCGTGGGTCGGAGCGTCGTGTGCGCGCAACTCGGTCAGCCGGGCGAGCGTGGCGGCGGTGTCCATCTTCATGCGTCCTCCTTCGTGGCTTCATCGATGTCGGTACGTCGCAGGCGGTAGCCGGCGAGGAAGAAGAGGCTGAGCAGGGTGAGCGCGGCCGGGACGATGCTGAAGCTCAGCGCGATACCGGTGACCGCGGTGGCTGGCTGGCTAACGGTGGTACCGGCAACGGTCTGGATGTAGCCGGTGACCGTGAGGATGAGCGCCAGCACGCCGGCACCGAGTGCCATGCCGGTGGTCTCGCCCGCCGTCCAGACGCCGCCGAAGACGCCTGCGCTGGAGTCCGGCGAGCTCGCGGCGTCGTGGGAGATCACGTCCGGCAGCATGGCCATCGGCAGCGCCTGCATGCCCGCGTAGGCTGCACCAGCGAGAGCGACGGAGACGTACATCCACGGTCCCGGCTGCCACACCGCGAGCACGAGTGTGCCGGTGGCCACAGCGAACAGCACCGATGCCGCCGCGAACCCGCGCTCCTTGCCGACGCGACGGGCGACGGTGTTCCACAGTGGCGAACACAGGATGGCGGGCGCGATCAGCGCCACGAACAGGAACGTCAGCGCGTCGTTGGACTTCATCACCCAGACCGCGACGTAATTGGCACCGGCGAGCATGAGTCCGGTGGCGACAGCTTGCAGGCCGAAGGCGGTCAGGAGGGCGCGGAACGGTGCGCTGCGCCGAAGCATTGCGACGCCTTCGCGGTAGCCGGCGGTCAGGGACGTGAGTGGGGCGGACGGTTTGGCGGCCCCAACCGGTGCGATGGTGGCCGAGATGAGCATGCCGATCGCGATCACGACCCCGGCAACCGCTGCCATCACCAGGTAGCCGGTGTGGGGATCGCCGATTCCCCGCAGCATCGGACCGCCCGCGCCGAACAGGAGGATGGCGAGGCTGAGCACCGCCACGCGGGCGGTGAGCAGCCGCGTCCGCTGGTCGTAGTTGGGCGAGAGTTCGGCGGGCAGAGCGATGTAGGGCACCTGGAAGAGGCTGAACGCAGTGGACGCGAGCAGGAAGGCCAGGCCCACCCAGAGCGCGGCCGGTGCCGGCGCAACCCCGGCCGGGACGGCAAAGGTGATGACGAAGAACACCGGCAGGGCGAGGGCGCCGAGGGTCATCAACCAGCGGCGGGAACCCGTCCGCTGTCGTGAGTTGTCGGAGATACCGCCGATCACCGGGGCGGCGAGCACGTCCCAGATCTTCGCCCCGGTGACGACGACCCCCGCAGCCCACGCGGCCACCCCGAGCGTGTCGGTGAGGTAGAAGACCAGCACCAGCCCAGGGAGCGTCGAAAATCCGCCGGTGCCGAGCGAGCCGATGGCATAGCGAGCGATCACGTCAGTGCGCAACGCCGCGGGCGAGGAAATCGTCGTTCGGGCCACGGCCGGAGCCTACGACCCCGAACACCACCCGCACAGTGGTCCACGAAACTTCGCTCGACCTAGGGCCAGGCGAGCAGAGGGCCCCGTGGCCGCTTTCGCGGACCACGGGGCCTCTGTTCACAGGGGTGGAGGTGGCGGGAGTCGAACCCGCGTCCTCAAGCGGCGAACCAGACATTCTCCGGGCGCAGCTGGCTAGTCGTTCTACTTGGCTCTCACCCTCGCGCCAGCACGTGGTGAACAAGCCCAGTTCCATGAATGTCCTGCACTGACCCTGGAACCAAGTCAGTTCAGTAAGCCTTCTAGATGAGGCCAGTTACCGGATCGAAGGCATATCCGGGCTGACCCTTCGGTCGCTGATCAGGCAGCGAGAGCGAAGTCAGTGCGCGTTGAGTTGGCACTTATTGGTTTCCGAGATTCGTTAACGAGATGTCCTCGGATCCTCGGCCCGCTTCTCCTGGAACTACCGTCCCAAGTCGAAACCAGTCACCCCCTGTTGAGTTGTACCGAGCTCTGGGAGCTCAGCTTTCAGAGTATACGCCGTCGCCCGCGCCGAGGCGACTTACAGGCACGGCGACGCCGAAACCAGCACCCCGGCCACCGTCGGGGATGTGTCATCGAACCCGGGGGGTCAGCCGAACCAGCCAGCCGAACCGGGGCAACCCGAGGACAGCGGGCCAACCGGGTAGGGTGCCGGTCATGGAGAAGCCATTCGTCGACCCGCCCGAGGGTCCTGCACCCACCGATCTGGAGATCATCGACCTTGAGGTCGGGACCGGTCCCGAGGCCGTGCCCGGCAAACGCGTTGCCGTCCACTACGTCGGCGTCGCGTACTCCACCGGTGAGGAGTTCGACTCCAGCTACGGCCGTGGCGAGCCTCTGGTCTTCCCGCTGGGTGCCCGTCGGGTCATCACCGGCTGGGACAATGGACTGGTCGGCATGAAGGTCGGCGGACGCCGCCGTCTGGTCATCCCACCCCACCTCGCCTACGGCGACCGCGGCGCCGGCGGCGTCATCGCGCCGGGCGAGACCCTGATCTTCGTGTGCGACCTGGTTGGCGTGAAGTAGCCGAGCCAGATCGGCTGGCGGCGGGGCTACCAGCTTCCGCCGCCACCACCGCCACCACCGCCGCCGGAGAACCCACCACCGCCGCCGAAGCCGCCGCCACCGAAGGCGGAACCGCCACTACCGAAGCCGGTGTCCCCCACCGAAGGCGGCGGCGAAGCGATCGCACTGCCCACCGAGTGATCGAGCGTGTTCAGCTGCCAGTTGAGGTGGTGCAGGTTCCAGGTGTCGCCGTAGTACCAGTAGGGCGCCGTCGCAGGCAGCCGGCCCAGTTCGACCAACCGCTCGCACACCCGCGTCCATCGTTCGGTCAGGTCGAACATGATCGCCCAGGGCAGGTACTTCGAGAAGATGTCCTCGCCCTCCTCGAACTTAAGCTGTTCGGCCTCGGCCGTAGCCAGATAGGTGTGGAAGCCCTCCACCTGATCAGTCCAGGCACGTCCGGCACCGGTCCGCTGCCCCCGACGCAACTTCGAGCGAACCACGAAGCCGGTGGCCGCCAGCGAGATCACCAGCGGCAGCGACAGCAGTAGCAACGGTCCGAGCACGGCACTGGACATGATGCCGAAGGCAGCCACGGGCACCATCAGCCCGATCAAGCCACAGCCCAGCTGCGCACTAGCACCGGGCTCCCGCGCGAACCAGCCACCATTTCGTGCGCTCACCAGTGCCAATTGCGCGGCCCGGTCGTGTGCCTCGGTCAAGGTGCCCGGCTCGCCCAGATCGAGCACCGTGCCGGGCTCCGAACCGCGTGGGAACAGGTTCGCGAGCAGGTCTGCGCTGATCGCGTCCGGGGCCCGGGACGGGTCCAGCAGCCGCACCTGCTGCTCCTCGTCGCTGCGCAACTGGATCGCGCCGGCCACCGCGAGCCCGACCAGCGTGGCGGTCGTGTCCCGTACCTGGGTTTCGCCGTCGACCAGCAGTCCGGCCTCGGCGACCGCGAGCCGCGGCGGCGCGAAGGCCACCGGGATCTCCATCCGCGGGTCGTTGCGCACCTCGGTCACCGGCTGACCCGGCGCGGGGAAGAGCCCCGGCGGCAAGCCTTCGAACCGGTAGTCGGCCGTCCGCCGGCGGATGTACCACCAACCGATGAACGGCACCACCGCGGCTCCCGCCAGCGAACCCAGCAGCGCCATGCCCGTCGATCGGGCGGCCGCCGTTTCGGCATTCTCCACCCGGATCGGAGTGTTACCGCTGACCAGCCCCGAGGTGATCTTCACCGATACGGTCATCAGCTGGCCGGTAGGGATGTTGGCTGCCGTGAACTGCGCAGCCCCCGACGACGCCACCTTGCCATCCCCACATGGCCCCGACGAGCCTGGTTCGGCGACCGAGCAGAACACGTCCTGCGCGCCGCCGGGAACTGTGATTGTCGCCGTAGCCGCAACGATCCGCGGCATCGACGAGCCGGTGAGATCCCAGTACAACTCGTCGAAGTCGCCCGAGTCCCGCAACAAGCCCTGGACGCGGTACTTCAGCACATAGGTCGCCGTCGCCGAGTTCACCGTCCGCTCGGCCGAACCGATCCGAATCCGCAGGTACGTGTTGCGACCGTTCCCCTGGTCGCTCAGGTCCAACCGCGTCGATACCGGGTCGGGACTGGAGACCGAGACCTGGTCGATGTTGTAGACCACGTCATGGTCGTCGCCGTCGGCTTCGCGGGTGACCAGCGTCCGCTCCAGGCCGTGCCGTCCGGACGACGACCCGAACCGCAGCACGATCGTCTCGGTGACCTGCACGTAGCCTTCGGTGTCCACGCTCGCCACCAGGTCGAAGCGATCGAACACGTCTGATGACGCCGCGAACGCGGCCGGCGCTCCGAGCGCAATGAACAGCACTCCCAACAGGGCGGACGCGAAGGCCGCCCGCCACAGCCTCATCGTGCGCGCCGGTTGCGGACGGCCATCGCCCGGCTCGCCTCCCGATCAGCCTCGCGCGCGGCGATGGTCTGCCGCTTGTCCCAGTCCTTCTTGCCGGTGGCGATGGCGATCTCAACCTTGGCGTAGCCGTCGGAGAAGTAGATCGCCAACGGCACGATGGTCTTGCCGGAGTTCGCAGTCTCTCGCTCCAGCTTGGCGATCTCCTTGCGGTGCAGCAGCAGCTTGCGATTGCGCCGGGTGGCATGGTTCGTCCAGGTGCCGAAGGCGTACTCCGGAATGTGCGCGTTCCGCAACCAGACTTCGCCGTCGTCGACGGTCGCGAACGCGTCCGCCAATGAAGCCCGCCCCAGCCGCAGCGACTTCACCTCGGTGCCGGTCAGCACCAACCCGGCCTCGAACTGGTCGTGCAGGTGGTAGTCATGGCGGGCTTTGCGGTTCTGGGCAACCATGATTCGGCCCTGCGGTCTCGGCATGGTCTCTCCCTCCCTGGAACGCTTGGCAGCCTACCAAGGCGTACCGACAACGCTGCGTCAGAGATACTTCATCGGGTTGACCCGCGTACCGTCACGGTAGACCTGCAGGTGCAGATGGCAGCCAGTGCTCAGGCCGGTCGTGCCCACGTAGCCGACGATGTCGCCCTGCTTGACCTTCTGGCCGGCTTTCACCACCACCTTGGACTGGTGCGCGTAGCCGCTGGAGACGTAGTCGCCCCTGACTTTGCCGTAGCTGATGATCGTGTAGTTGCCGAAGCCATAGGTGGTCCAACCGGCGGAGACCACCCGGCCGTCAGCCATCGCGCGGATCGGTGCCCCACATGCGGCGCCGAAATCAGTACCCCAGTGCATCCGCCAGTACTGCAGGATCGGGTGGAAGCGCAGCCCGAACGGAGAGCCCGCGGGTGCATCCACCGGACGGATGAAGCCGCCGGTGTTAACGATCCGGTACTTCCGCTCGGCCGCCCTGATCTTGGCCGAGAGGCTCTTCTCCTCCTTCTCCAGCGCGCGGTACTCGTCCTCGCTGGCCGCAAGGTCATCCTCGGCCGCGGCCTTCAACTCGGCGTTGGCCTTTACCAGGTTGGCCACGTCGTCGGCCCGGTCGGCCGCCTCGGCGGTGAGCTTCTTCACCGCAGCCACGTGCTCCGCGGACGCCTGCCGCTTGGCCGCCAGATCGGCTTCCGCCGCATCCTTGGCAGCCTTGGCCAGTGCGAGTGACTCCTCCATCGCGGTGAGGCGGTCGAGTTCGCTGGTGGAACTGTCGAACAGCGTCGTCGACCACTGCAGCCGCTGCGCCAAGTCGCCCGGTGTCTCCGAGCCGAGCACCATGGTCCACCCAACCAGGGTGGATTGCTGCTGGTAGGCCGACCGCACGACCCGTCCGATCAGGTCCTGCTGCGCCTCGACCTCGGCCTGGGCTACGCCGACAGCCTTTGCCGCAGCCGCTGCCGCAGCTTCCGCTTCGGCCAGTTCCGCGGCGACCTTCGCGTCCGCGGACTTGGCGTCCGCCAGCTCCTGCTTGGCACCGGCCAGCGCGGAACGGGCTTTCACCAATCGGCTCTTGGAATCGGCCAACTGGTCGGCGGCTTCGGCAACCGCAACCTCGTCAGCCTTGATCTCCTTCTTGGTCTGCGCAAGTTCCTTGCGCACCTGGTCGCGCTGGTCGTCAAGGTCGCCCTTGGCCGAAGCGGACGCGGTCAGGCCGACGGTCAGCGCGAGCGAGAGCCCGAACGAGACGCCGATGCGCGCGAACGCCAACAGCGGGCCGGGGCGGCTACCCCGGGCGCCGCGTGAGGTGGGGGAAGTCACCAACACGAGAGCCCCAATCAAATATCAGACCCGCAGGAACCGCCGGGTCGCGATCAAAGTCGGAATAATCGAAAGCACTACTGCAACTAATGCCAGAACACCGGCCGTGGTGCCAACATTCGACCACTCAATCCAGCGAATAGTCTTGATCTGCGCTGTAGCCTGGCTGACCACCACGAATTGCTGGAAAGCCGCCAAAGTGCCGACCGCGAGCGCCAGACCGGCGAGCGCAGCGAGCAACGACTCGATCAGGAACGGCAGCATGATGTACCAGTTCGAGGCGCCGACGAGCCGCATGATGCCGATCTCGCGCCGCCGCGAATAGGCGGCCATCCGGATCGTGTTGCCGATCTGCAGGGCTGCGGCCAGCAGCAACAGCGAACTCAGCCCCACCGTCGCCCAGCGGGCGAGGTTCAACCAGGCGAACATCGGGTCGAGGATCTTGCGCAGGTCCTGCACCAACTGGACCCCGGGCAGGCCGCTCACCGCCGAAACCACGCCCTGGTACTCCTCCGGGTTCTTCAGCTTCACCCGGAACGAATCCTGCATCGCCTCGACCGTGGTCGCGCTGAGAATCGGATCGTTATCGGCGTAGTACTCGCGGAACTTCTCATAGACCTGGGCCTTGGTCTCGTAATAGACCTCGGCGACCTCGGGATTACTCCGCAATACCGCCTCGATATCGGCGCGCTGGGCATCAGTGGCGCCCACGCCCGGCTCGCAATTCCCACTGGTGGAATCCGGTACGCACAGGAACACGCTGATCTCGACCCGGTCGTACCAGTCGTCCTTCAGCCGGTCGACCTGCTGGGTGACCAGCAGGCCGATGCCGAACAGGGTCAGCGAGACCCACATGGTCACCACCACGGCGAGGTTCATGGACGCGTTGCGCCGCAGCCCGGACCAGGCCTCGGTGAACGTGTGCCGCATTAGGCGGTCCTCCCCAACTCACTGGTAGCCATACACGCCCTTGCTCTGGTCACGCACCAGCTCACCGTCGGCGAGTTCGATCACGCGCTTGCGCATCTGGTCGACGATGGTGGCGTCGTGCGTCGCCATGATCACGGTGGTGTCGGCACGGTTGATCTGGTCCAGAAGCCGCATGATGCCCACGCTGGTGGTGGGGTCGAGGTTGCCGGTCGGCTCGTCCGCGATCAGGATCGTCGGACGGTTGACGAAGGCCCGGGCGATGGCGACCCGCTGCTGCTCGCCGCCGGAGAGCTCCTCAGGCAGGCGGTCGCCCTTGCCTTCGAGACCGACCAGTTCGAGGGTCTCCGGCACCACCTTGCGAATCTGGGACGCCGGCTTACCGATCACCTGCATTGCGAACGCCACGTTCTCGGTGACGGTCTTGCCGGGTAGCAGCCGGAAATCCTGGAACACAGTGCCGATCTGCCGGCGCAGCGCAGGTACCTTCCAGCTGGGCAGTCGGTTGAGGTCCTTACCAGCCACATGGATGTGCCCGGCGGTTGGCAGGTACTCGCGCAGGATCAGGCGAAGGAACGTCGACTTACCCGAACCGGACGAGCCCACCAGGAAAGCGAATTCACCCTTGGCGATCTCGACGGTGACGTTGTTCAGCGCAGGCCGAGACTGACCGTCGTAGGTCTTGGAGACATCCTCGAATCTGATCACGATTGCGTCCGACCGGTTAGCGAATGGGGAAGTTTCCTTGACAGGGGCCAAGGCCGGTTCCGTCGGAGTGTATGCGACACCGTGACATGACCCAAGCCTCGCCCCGGCGTGTCAGCGATCACCCTGCTGTCGACGCCAGCGCACCCCGGCATCGATGAATCCGTCGATGTCACCATCGAAGACCGCGTCCGGGTTGCCGACCTCATGCTCGGTGCGTAGATCCTTGACCATCTGGTACGGGTGCAGAACGTAGGAACGCATCTGCGAGCCCCACGAGTTACCGGCATCGCCCTTCAGCTCGCGCATCTCGGCTTCTTTCTCCGCACGGGCCCGCTCAAGCAGCCGCGACTGCAGGACGCGAAGTGCGGCGGCCTTGTTCTGCAGCTGCGACTTCTCGTTCTGACAGGACACCACCAGCCCGGTGGGCAGGTGCGTGATCCGGACGGCGGAGTCGGTGGTGTTCACGCTCTGCCCGCCGGGACCGGACGAACGGAAGACGTCCACCCGGATGTCGGCCTCGGGAATGTCGATGTGGTCAGCCTCCTCGGTGACCGGAAGCACGTCGACACCGGCGAAGGACGTCTGCCGGCGTCCCTGGTTGTCGAAGGGGCTGATCCGGACCAGGCGGTGGGTGCCCTGCTCGACCGACAGCATGCCGTACGCGAACGGCTCTTTGACCGTGAACGTAGCCGACTTGATCCCGGCCTCCTCAGCGAAGGAGGTGTCGTAGACCTCGGTCGCGTAGCCGTGCCGCTCCGCCCAGCGCAGGTACATGCGCAGGAGCATGGCCGCGAAGTCGGCCGCGTCCACGCCGCCCGCTTCCGAGCGAATGGTCACCAGCGCGTCCCGCTGGTCGTACTCGCCCGAGAGCAGCGTGCGGATCTCCAGCGCCTCGACGTCTGCGGAGAGCGACTTCATGTCCTTCTGCGCCTCGGCCAGCGTGCCGGGGTCGTCCTCCTCGACGGCGAGTTCGATCAGCACGCCGAGATCGTCCACGCGCTCGCGAAGGGCGACGATCCGGTCCACTTCGGATTGGAGCCGGGATAGCCGAGACGTGACCAGCTGGGCGTTCTCCTGGTCGTTCCAGAGGTCGGGCGCGGCGGCCTGTTCGGCCAACTCGGCGATTTCGGCGCGCTTGGCGACCGGATCGATGACGCTCTCGATGGAGGTCAGCGTCCGGTCCAGATCGGCCAGTTCGGCCTGCAGGTCAGCGGCAGTCACAGCGGTCCACTCTACCTTGTCGACGCCTGCCTCCCAGCGCCGGTGAGGCGCCGAAACGACGCCGATCTTGAGGCAGGGCAAACTTCAACGACGAACCTTGACTGCACTCGGCGTTTCGCTCGTAATCGGCATCAGGTGCGCTAGCATCCTGTGCGTCGGTGATGAGTCCCCCGAGTGATCACCACCCGCTTGGTTACCCACCAGGCGAGCTGCCCCCGGCCGTGCCCGCAGAGCGAAAGCTCGTGGCGGGCAACTCGACTTTCTGGGCCCGAATCGTGGGCAAATCCGACGGCGCGCGGACGCCCCCGGTCTGGCCCTAAGATGAACCACTGCGGGCGCATAGCTCAGTTGGTTAGAGCACCTCCCTTACAAGGAGGGGGTCGGGGGTTCGAGTCCCTCTGCGCCCACCCGAGGCCCATGCGCGACATCGGTGACACCTGAATCGCGACTCTGGCACGATTTCGCCATGAGCGCCCACCTCCCCAGCGCCGGCCGAGCCCGGTGGCGACCCTGGTGGGCGATCGCCGTTGCCATCGCGACGCTCGGTGCAGGCGCATTGGTGCTCTGGTGGGGCGTGGCAGCCATCGCGACCGACCGACCCAATCAGTGGTTCAGCGGCTTCGGCACGGTGCTGGGCACCGCAGCCATCGTCGCAGCCCTGCCACCGATGGCCTGCCTGACGGTCTTCCTGGCCAGGGACACGCGAGGGTGGTTCTGGGCCGGCACCGGTCTGGCCCTCACCGTGGCCGCGGTCGTGATCAGCGTGGTCATCGGCGATTCGAACTTCAGGTGAGCTGCATCCCTTCCGTACAGCCGCCGACCTACAGCTAGGCTGAACAGGTCAGGTCACGCGCGCGATGGGGCTCGAATGGTTGGTTACCTCGGACTGGGCGAACGGTTGGGCGCCTACCGGGTGGACGCCGAACTCGGGCGTGGCGGCATGGGCACCGTGTATCGAGCCACTCACCTCCCGCTCAACCGGCCCGTAGCCCTCAAGATTCTCGACCCGCAACTCGCAGCCGACCCGGTCTTCGTCGAACGCTTCCACCGCGAGGCCGCGATCCTGGCCAGCCTCGACTCACCACATGTCATCCGCATCTTCGACCATGGCGAAACCGACGGACACCTGTACTTGGCCACGCAGTACGTCGCCGGCGGCGATCTGCACGAGTTGGTCCGCGGTTCCGGGCCGCTGCGCCCCGAGACCGCACTTCAGGTTTACGGGCAGATCCTCTCCGCGGTCGGCGACGCCCACAAGCGCGGCATCGTCCATCGCGACGTCAAGCCCAGCAACGTGCTGCTGCATCCTGACGTGGTGGAGCCCTTCGCCTACCTTTGCGATTTCGGCATCGCCCAGTCGAAGGAAGCCGGGCTGACCGAAGCCGGCGCCGTCGCCGGCAGTTGGGCCTACATGAGTCCGGAACGGCAGACCGGGTCGCCGGCCACGCCGCAGAGTGACATCTACTCGGCGGCCTGCGTCCTTTGGTTCATGCTCACCGGACGCGGCGTCTACACCGGCACGGACGTCGAAGTCGCCATGGCGCACCTCCACTCCGCAGTCCCCCAGTTGCGCGGCGTCGACCCCCTGCTCGTCGAGCTGAACCGGCTCTTCCGCACCTGCCTGGCCAAGGATCCCGCCGAGCGTCCGGCCACCGCGGCGGAGGCACTCGCGCTGTCCCGCGATTGCCAGCCGCTGGCTGTTGGCACCATCCCGCTCGACCTGAACAGCCCCGACTCCGGCATCTTCCGAACCACCCTAAAGCCCGGCGATCCCGGGCCCCTCGCCGACCCGGCGCGCCGCAGCGGACGCCGCGTCGGCCTGCTCGTCGCCGCTGGGGTTGCCGCCCTCGCCGTGGGTGCCACGGCCACCATGCTCGTACTGCCGACCCAGGCCCGCTCCGCGTTGACCGCGGTCGCCCAGCCGGGCGCGAGCCCGTCCGGCCCGTCCGCCAGTTCCGCGTCAGATCCGCCCGCACCCGGTTACCTGTGCTGGGACGCCCAACCGGCCGCAGACCTGTCCGCATGCACCAACCCGTCCGGACGCTCGGGCCTGCGCTACCTCTATCCGTCGCTGGGCGAACAGTGGGCGGACTGCAAGTACGTCGCGTACCGCAGCACCACGGACGCTTATGACTGCACGATCAAGCATCTCGGCCTGATCCGCTACCGCTACTGGACGGATGTCGCCGAGGCCAACCAGCACTACTCGCAGAAGTATGCGAAAGCCACCGAGACCGATCTGGTGCTGGACGGCAACGTGGTCGGCACCCTCTACCGCCTGCCACGACCGGTGGCAGGCGAGTACCGCATGTCCGGCTTCTGGCTGGACGGACACTTCAGCTTCAGCGTGGAGGCGCCGACGAAGGCCCAGCGCGAGCAGTTGTTCAAGCTTGTCCAGCTCCGCGGCTACGACCAGCTGACCGGCAAGCGAAAAGGGGCCGACCCGACGATCGGCGTGCTCAGCTGAGCTTCGCCTTGAGTTGCGCGATCGTTTCTGCCGACAGTCCCAACCCCTTGCCCAGGTAGCCGTCGAGCCCGCCGTACTGGCGATCCATCCGGGTCAGCGCTGCGTTGAGGTAGGCCGGTTCCACTGTCAGCAGCGCACGCTTCGCCTTCGCGGCCGTGCGACCCTGCCTGAACAGAGTCGCGGAGTACGCCTTCGCGATCGCCGCTTCGCGATACTCGTTCGACTTCAGGTACTCGGCGAGCACCTGCTCGCGGTCGGCGCCGGCGATCAGCTGCAGCAGCGCAGCGAGCCAGCCGGTACGGTCCTTGCCTTCGGTGCAGTGGATGATCACCGGCCCCTTGGCTGCGGCCACGATCTTCAGCGCCTTCGCGATCTGCTTGCGCTGCGCCGACTTGGCGACGAAGTCGGTGTTCACCTTCTGCATGTGCGCCTTCGCCGCCGCCACACTCCGGGTCGGTGGCGCGGGCGTCCGGTAGACCGCGTAGACGTTCGCAGAGTGCCGCTTGGTGCCAGGGATCTTGCGGTCGGGAGCGGCCTTTGCCACCGCGGGCGTGCGCAGATCGACGATGTCGGTGATCCCGGCCGCCACCAGGTACGCACGGTCGGACGCCGACAGCGTGGCCAGCTTGCCGGAGCGGTAGACCACTCCGATGGTCATCGTCCGGCCGCCTGGCAGCGCCAAGCCCGGCCCGGCCACGTCCCTGAAGTTGGTTACTGACTTGATCGGCAGCGTCGCGACCGACGCCGACGCCACCTGGCCGGCAGACTGCGTCCAGGATGCCGAGTAGTCGCTCACCACCGGGACGGCGGCGCAGCCCGAACCGGCCAGCCCCACCGCGATCGCTGCGGCCAGCCCGCGTCCGAATCGAACGCTAACGGCGCCCGCCCTTGGGCCGGACCAGCTTCTGCGCCTGCCAGTTGCGAGAGACCGAAGCGGTGTTCGCCAGCGCCAGGCCTGCGGTCAGCGCGGCCTCGGCCAGATCGGTCGGGTCGACGTAACCGTCCCGGCCCACCCGCGGGGTGAGCAACCAGATGTGTCCCCGCTCGGTCAGGTCGGTGAGCGCGTCCACCAAGCCGTCGGCAAGGTCGCCATCCTCGTCGCGCCACCACAGCACCACGACGTCGACCGCTTCGATCGCTTCGTAGACGAAATCCTCACCGAGCTCGTCGAGGAGCGCGCTGCGCAGACCCTCGTCGGCGTCCTCGTCCCAGCCGAGCTCCTGGACTGCCTGTCCCTTGGCGATTCCGAGCGCGGCCACGATCGGCGCTCGCGTCGTTGCACCGGGCGCGTCACTCACCGCGTCTGGACCCCACTTTCGCGCTAGTTGTTCCTGGCTTTCAGCCTGCCAGAAACCGGCCGGGGATCAAAGCGGACGGGCTCAGGCGTCGCCGCCGACCGAGCCGGAGCTACCCGCGGTGACATCTTTGAGCCGATACTGCTCGGCGGCGCGGGCCGGCCAGCTCGGATCGACCTCACCGGACGCGGCCAACTGCTGCAGCGTCCGCACCACCAGCGACGGACCGTCGATGTGGAAGAACCGCCGCGCTGCCGCCCGGGTGTCGGAGAAGCCGAAGCCGTCCGCGCCGAGTGAGGCGAACTCCCCCGGCACCCAGTTCTGGATCTGGTCCTGCACCTGGCGCATGTAGTCGGAGACCGCGATCACCGGGCCGGGCCGGCCGGACAGCTTCTGCGTGACCCACGGCACCGGGTTGTCGGCACCGGGGTTGAGGAACTTCTCCTCGTCGCAGGCCAGGCCGTCTCGGCGCAGCTCATTCCAGCTGGTCACGCTCCACACGTCCGCCACCACGCCGAAGTCGCGCTTCAGCAACTCCTGCGCCTCCAATGCCCAGGCCACGCCCACGCCGGACGCCAGCAGCTGCGCGCGGCGGGCGTCGGCGCCGACACCGTCGAAGCTGCCCTCCTTGAGCAGGTACATGCCCTTGACGATGCCCTCGGCATCGACGTTCTCCGGCTCGGCCGGCTGCGGCATCGGCTCGTTGTACACGGTCAGGTAGAAGATCACATCCTCCGGCTTCGGCCCGTACATCCGCTCCAGGCCGCTCTTCACGATGTGCGCGATCTCGTAGCCGTAGGCCGGGTCGTAGGTCACCACCGCCGGGTTCGTCGCCGCCAGCATCGGGCTGTGGCCATCCATGTGCTGGGTGCCCTCACCGGTCAGCGTGGTGCGTCCGGCGGTAGCGCCGATCAGGAAGCCGCGGGCCAGCTGGTCGGCCGCGGCCCAGATTGCGTCCGCCGTCCGCTGGAAGCCGAACATCGAGTAGAAGACGTAGATCGGCACCATCTGCAGACCATGCGTGGAGTACGCGCTGCCGACCGCCTGGAACGCGGCCACCGAACCGGCCTCGTTGATGCCGGTGTGCAGGATCTGGCCGGTGCGGGCCTCGCGGTAGGCGAGCATCAGCTCGTGGTCCACCGGGGTGTAGTTCTGCCCGTGCGGTGAGTAGATCTTGATGGTCGGGAAGAACGAGTCCATGCCGAACGTTCGGGCCTCGTCCGGGATGATCGGCACCACGTGCGGCGCGAACTCCTTGTCGCGCATCAGGTCCTTCAGCAGGCGGACGAAAGCCATCGTGGTGGCCACGGCCTGGTTGCCCGAACCCTTCTTCACGCCGGCGTACGCCGCTTCGTCGGGCAGCTTCAACGGCTGCGGCTGGTAACGCCGCTGTGGCACGGGGCCGCCGAGGGCCCGGCGGCGCTCCAGCACGTACTGGATGCGCTCGTCGCCGGGGCCCGGGTTCACGTACGGCGGCTGGTAGGGATTCTCCTCCAGCACCGCATCGGTGATCGGCATCTCCAGGCGATCCCGGAACTGCTTGAGGTCGTCGAGGGCCAGCTTCTTCATCTGGTGGGTCGCGTTGCGGCCGGCGAAGTGGCTGCCGAGGAAGTAGCCCTTGATGGTGTGCGCGAGGATGACCGTCGGCGCGCCGACGAACTGGGTGGCAGCCTGGTAGGCCGCGTAGACCTTGTGGTAGTCGTGGCCGCCCCGGGTCAGCTTCCAGATCCGGTCGTCCGACCAGTTCTCCACCATCTTCGCGGTGCGCGGATCACGGCCGAAGAAGTTGTCGCGCACGTAGGCGCCGTCGTTGGCCTTGAAGGTCTGGTAGTCACCGTCGGTGAACGAGTTCATCACGTTGACCAGTGCGCCGTCGCGGTCGGTGGCCAGCAGCGGATCCCAGCCGCGGCCCCAGACGACCTTGATCACGTTCCAGCCGGCGCCACGGAAGAAGCTCTCCAGCTCCTGCATGATCTTGCCGTTGCCGCGCACCGGGCCGTCGAGGCGCTGCAGGTTGCAGTTGACCACG
>JAKOQD010000229.1 GCA_029778515.1 Actinomycetes bacterium | reverse complement strand
GGACGCCGACGCAGTGCTTGATGCTGTCATGGAACTGTTCGTCCTGGCCGAGCGCTCCGACGAGGCGTTCGAACAGGTCCGCTCGGTCGAGCAGTTCTTGGCGCAACTGGAGGATCAGGCCATCCCGGCCGCGCCCGACCAGCAACGGGCCACCTCCCGCCCGGCCGTCGCGCTGCTCACGGCGCACCGGGCCAAGGGAAGCCAGTGGCCGCTGGTGATCGTGGCCGGTGTGCAGGAGGGACTGTGGCCGGATCTGCGTCCGCGACCAGCACTTCTGACCGGGGGTGGCGGCGACGGTTGGCGCAGCCAGCAGATGCTCGACGAGCGCAGGTTGTTCTTCGTGGCCTGTACCCGTGCGTCACAAGCGCTGCTGGTGTGTGCCGTGAAGAGCAGCGCGGAGGACGGGCTGCAACCCTCGCCGTTCCTGAGCCTGGCCGCAGGTGAGCAACCCGTCATCGAGGTGCCCGGTCGGCCGCGCCAGCCCTTGACCCCGGTCGGTGTGGTGGCCGGCCTGCGGCAGATCCTGCTGGACCCCGCGAGCAGCCCGGCCCTGCGGGTAGCGGTCTGGGAACGGCTGCTGGATCTGGCCGATCGCCGTGATGACCACGGCCGCCGGGTCTTCCCGTGGGCTGACCCTGCGAGGTGGTGGGGTCATCGGGACTGGACAGTCAGCGAACGCCCGTGGCAGGCGCCAGATCAGCCACTGGTGCTGTCCGCCTCCGGGGTTGAGTCCTACGTCACCTGCCCCCGGCGCTGGTTCCTGCAGAAGCGGGTCAAGGCCGACGAGGTGGCGAGCACCAGGATGGCCTTCGGGTCGCTGCTACATCTGTGCGCCGAGGCCGTGGCGGCCGGGGACCTCGAACCCGACGAGCAACAGATCGCCGAGGTCCTCGACCAGGTCTGGACAGCGATCGGCTATGCGCCGGGATGGCAGGAGCGCTACGAGCGGGAGGAGGCCCAACAGGCCACTAGGCGGCTGCTCACCTGGCTGAAGAACACCCCTGGTGAGTTCGTCGGTGCGGAGCAGGAGTTCGACATGCCCGTCGCCTTGGACGGCGATGAGACCGTAACGCTCAAGGGCGCCGTCGACCGCATCGACCGGGTGGGCGACCAGTTGCTGATCACCGATTTCAAGACCGGCAAGCCCGCTACCCACAAGGCTGCCGAGGAGCACATCCAGCTCGGGTTGTATCGGTGGGTGGCTGAACTCGGCGGACTAGGTGTGCCGCAGGACGCGATCGCGCAGTTGCTATACGTGCGGCACGACGCTCCGGCCAAGCACGCGGAACTAGGCGCGAAAGCCCTTGTTCAGGACACCCCGGACCTGGGCTGGGTTCAGCCGGTAGTGGACGCCACTGCTGCCGGGATCCGCGCCCAACTGGCTCCGGCCCGGCCTGGGGACCACTGCCGGTTCTGCACGTTCCAGAGTTCGTGTCCGGCCCGTCCAGAGGGGCTGGAGGTGGCGCCATGAACCGCGAGCAGATGCAAGCCATCCTCGGCTTCTTGCCCAGTGACGAGCAGTGGGCCGCCATCACGGCACCGCTGAACGCTCCGATGCTGGTGCTAGCGGGGGCGGGTTCCGGCAAGACCGCCGTGATGTCGGCCCGGATCGTCTGGGCGGTGAGTACCGGCCGGATTGCACCGGAACAGGTCCTGGGCCTGACGTTCACGCACAAAGCCGCGGGCGAACTGGCCACCCGTACCCGTACGTACCTGGACGCGCTGCACCTCAGTGAGGACACGGGTGATCCGGCGATTTCGACGTTCCACGCGTTTGCTGTCGATCTCATCGCCGAGTTCGGCCTACTCGCCGGAGCCGAGCCGTCGGCGACGCTGCTGAGCCCGACCGACCTCGCGCAGGCGACGTTCCGCAGCGTGGTGGGCAGCCGGGTACCCTGCGAGGACTTCGGCACCGGCCACATCGACACCGTGCGCCAGCGCGTCCAGTCGTTGGACGAGCAGTTGTCCGAGCATCTGTGTGCCCCCGAGGACCTACGAAAGTTCGATCGCCAGCTGATCGAGGACCTCGCCACGCAGTCGGGAGCGGACGCCCAGAAGACCGTGCTCGCCTCGCGTCGCCGGATCCTCGCATCACAGGTCGTCGAGGAGGTCCGGGCGGACCGGGCGGCCAGCGCGCAGGTGGGTTTCGCCGATCTCATGCGGCTGGCGGCGTTGATCAGCCGCATGCCTCTGGTCAGCGCGCAGTTGCGCGAGCGGTACCGAATGGTGCTGGTGGATGAGTACCAGGACACCAGCGTCGCACAGGCCGATGTGCTCGCCTCGCTGTTCGGCTCCGGTCACCCCCTGACTGCCGTCGGTGACCCGCTGCAGGCCATCTACGGATGGCGGGGGGCCTCTGTGGCCAATATTGACGGCTTCCCGCAGGCGTTCGGGGCCCGGGTGCGGCCGTTGACCGTGAACCGTCGCTCGGGGGAGCGCATCCTGGACGCCGCCAACGCGGTCGCGACGCCGGTCCGGGCCCAGCATCCCGGGGTGGAGGTTCTGCGGCCCGGCGGCGACGACGTCGGACAGGTTGTGGCAGGCATGTTCGCCACGTTCGCGGAGGAGACTGCGTGGCTGCTCGAGCAGATCCACGGGCAGCTCGACGGGGGTCGCCCACCGGAGGAGATCGCGGTCTTGTGCCGGACGAACAAGGACGTAGCCGAGATCGCCGCCGCCATGCGAGCGGCGGGCATTCCCACGGCCGCCGCTGCGTTGGGCTCGGTGCTACACATGCCCGAAGTCGTCGAAGTGCTCAGCGTCCTGCGCGTGCTGCAAACCGGCGACAACGCGGCGCTGGTGCGGCTGCTGACCGGTCCCCAATGGCGGATCGGCACCGAGGACCTGGCGGCCTTGGGATCCCGTGCCCGAGGCTTCCTGGACGCCGGCAGGAACGAGCCCGGGACCTTCGACGAGCGTGTGCAAGAGGCGGTGACCGGTGTCGACCCGGTCGAGGTCGTGACCCTGCTCGAGGCCGTGTACGACCCAGGGCCGGCCGTCAGCGAGGACGCCCGCGCTCGACTCGCGGAGCTTGCCGCCCAGTTGGATGCCATCCGTCCCGCGCTGGCGGCTGGTGTCGAGGAGGCGGCGCATCGCACTGTCGAGGTGACCGGGCTCGGGGTCGAGGTCCGGCTCGGGCCCCTCGCGGTGTCGCGGATGGACGGCCTGGCGGCCCTGTTCGACCTGATCGGGATGTACCGCACGGGCCATGACGACCCCTCGGTGGGCGCGTTCCTGCACTGGCTGGACTTTGCCCGGCAGCTCGACGAGACTCCGGACACCGACCTTCCGATCCGTGGCGGGGCCGTGCAGGTCATGAGCGTGCACCGGGCGAAGGGTCTGGAGTGGGACTGCGTGTTCGTGCCGTGTCTGAGCGCTGGGATCTTCCCCTCCAGCCAGGGCCGCAACCTGTGGACCACGAACTACAAGGAACTGCCCTACCCTCTGCGCGGGGATCGCAGCCGGCTGCCGCACCTGCCGGACTGGACGCTGCGTGGCTACAAAGCCGCGATGTCTGATCTGAAAAGGCAGTACGCAGAGCAGGACGCGTTCGAGGAGAACCGGCTGGCCTACGTCGCGCTGACCCGGGCCCGGGAGTTCCTGGCCACGACCGGGCACTGGTACTCCGCCCAGGGCAAGCAGCGCCCCCCAAGCCCGTACCTGCTGGCGGTGCGCGACGTGGCGGGTGTGGAGATCGTCGAGTGGCTGGAAGAGTGCCCGGAACCACCGGTGCCGACCGACTCCAGCGATGTGGACTGGCCGGCCGCCATCTACACCGACGTCTCGCCTCCGCCTGCGGCAGCCGATCCGCTGACGCTGGAGGAGTCCGCGCGGCTGGCCGCGCTGGATGCCGACATCGAGGCGGTGTACGCGCGCGAGTGCGCACAGTCTCGTCCGGTCACCGAGGTGGACCTGCCGGCCGCGCTCAGCGCCAGCCTGCTGATGCGAGTCGCGAAGGATCCACAGGCGGCTGCCGAGGACCTCGTGCGGCCCATGCCGCGGATCACGCCCGCCGCCGCTCGCCGGGGAACGGCCTTCCACGAGTGGGTGGCTGCTTCCCACCAGCAGTTGTCGTTACTGCCCGAGTGGGATGCTGCGGCCGATGCCGATCTGGCCGGCGACGACGAGCTGGCCGCGTTCATCGCCGGCTATCGGAAGACCCCCTACGCCCAGCTGGTTCCGTACGCCGTCGAGACCGAGGTGGCCGTGCCGGTCGCCGGTGCGGTGGTGCGCGGGGTCATCGACGCCGTTTACGAGCACGACGACGGCACCTGGGAGATCGTCGACTGGAAGACCAATCGCGAGCAGACTGCCGATCCCCTTCAGCTGGCGGTCTACCGGGCGGGCTGGGCCGCGCAGATGGGGGTGGATCCTGCCGACGTGCGTGCGGCGTTCGTGTATGTCCGGGACGGGGAGGTGGTACGCCCGGAACTGCCAGAGCTCGACGAGCTCGTGTCCCAGGCACACTCACGGCCGATCCGTGAGCATTCCGGGCATCGGTGAGCACCACGGACGGGTTTTCGGCGCCCGGCATGCTCACCGATGCCCTCAATGCTCACCGATGGCGACTTCACCCAGCGGGCCGGTGGTGGCTTCTACAGCGCGAACTCAGCAGTCACCGCGCAATGGTCGGACACCGGCAGGGCGTGCACTTTCCCGCCATACCCCGCAATGCCGTCGGACAGGATGTGGTCGAACTGCACGCGCGGCTTGAACACCGGGTAACTCGGTCCCGTTTCGGTTTCCCGCCACTTCGTGACCCGGGCGGCGATCCGGCCGGGCAGGTTGAAGTCGCCGAGCAGGATCACCGGTCGTGGCATATCGGCCAGCCACTGCTTCACCTGCCGCAGCTGCCGCGTGTTCGTGAACGGCACGAACGACAGGTGCACCGTGCATACGGTCACCGGCGTCGGCAGATCGAGCACCGCGGCCACTGCTGCTCGCGGCTCGTCCGGAACCCGCAGAACGCGCGGCCGCGGGCTGCCCGGAACGAGTAGCGGCATGGTGACGTTGGCCGGGTCCATCAGCAGGTAGCGCCATTCGCGGACTGCGATCCGGCTGACCAGCCCCACCCCGTACTTCGGCGCCCGGAACTCTCCCCGCCAGGCCGCCGCGACGTCGGCATCGGTGCTGGGCCGGAAGTCGGCCTTCGGTCCCGGTGTGCCGACGACCGTGGGGACGAAGCGGTACTCGCTGGCCCCCAGAGCATCTGCGGCCAGCGCCGTCTGGTCGACCATCCCGCTGCGAGGTTGCGCGGCATCCACCTCCTGCAAGCCCAGCACGTCGACATCGAGTCCAGCGACCGAGTCCCGCAGCGCATCGACGTCTTGTTCGGCGGCACCGCCGAGCACCCGCATCCCGTGCAGAAGGTTGTAGCTGCCGACCCGCAGGACGGGCATCAGCGCACGCCCTCGCCGGCCTCCTCGGTCGGGACCTTGCGCACGCCCACCTTGCTGCGCATCCATTCACGGGCGGGTTCCTCGATGAAGCGCCACGCGCACCAGGCCAAACCGACGGTGGACGCGATCAGCGCCAGCGTGCTGAGCAGGTACAGCGGTCCGCCACTGATGCCGACCACGTCCATCCCCGCCCGCCACAGGCCGTACCAGACGAGGTGGATCAGGTACATCGAGTAGGAGATGAAACCTCCGAGCACCAGCCAGTGGGTGCTGAGGAATCGCGACGGCGCGCCGTTGGACAGCGCCAGCGAGCCAAGCCACAGCACCAGCAGCGGGATGATGATGACGTAGCCACGCGGAGCTTCGTCGGGCAGGCCCTCCCACTGCAGCGAGTCGATGTGACCCATCACGACCGCGAT
>JAKOQD010000228.1 GCA_029778515.1 Actinomycetes bacterium | reverse complement strand
GGTGCGGCGTCCTTCCACACCGGCGGGCAGGAGGGGGAGGCCCTGACGGTCTACCTCGGGGCGTTTCGCCGTGCGGCCCTCGAAGATGTCGGTGGCTACGACGAGGGGTACGTGCGTGCCCAGGACTGGGAGATGAACCACCGCCTGCGCAGGTCCGGGGGCCTGATCTGGTTCACCCCGCGGATGGAGGTCACCTACCGGCCCCGATCGACCGTGCGCTCCTTGGCCACCCAGTATCTGCATTACGGCCGCTGGCGCCGCGAGATCATGCGCCAGCACCCCGACACGGTCAGCCTGCGCTACCTCGCGCCGCCTGTCGCGGTGGCGGTGATCGGTGCCGGGCTGCTGGGAGCAGCGGTCGGTGGGCTGCTTCGCCGGCGTCACGCCTGGTGGGGGCTGCTGCCTGCCGGGACATATCTGACTGCGATCACCGGTGGCGGGCTGCTGATCGGAGCAGATGAGCGCGCGGCAGTCCGCGTGCGGGTCCCGGTCGCCTTGGCCACCATGCACCTGAGTTGGGGGGCCGGATTCCTGCTCAGCCCGGAGGACCTGCGCGGGTGAACCAGATCAGCGCCGTCGTGTGCGCGTACGGTGAGCAGCCGTTCCTGCAAGCCGTGGTCGCTGCATTGCACGCCTCCGAAGGCGTCGACGTCGAGGTCGTCGTGGTGGACAACGGCAGCCCGGACTGCGCGAATCTGCAGGGCGCCCGAATCGTCAGTCCCGGCTACAACACCGGGTTCGCTGGCGGGTGCAATCTCGGGGCGCAGGCGGCGACCGCGCCCATCGTGGCCTTCATCAACAGCGATGCCTTCGTCGAACCGTCCGCGCTGGCGGCGCTGGCCGACCGGTTGGCCGATCCCTCGGTGGGCCTGGTCGGAGCGACGATCGTGCTGGCCGAAGAGCCCGACCTGGTGAACTCCTGGGGTAACCCCGTGCACCTGCTGGGCTTCTCATGGGCCGGCGGTTACGGCGAGCCGGTCGCCGACGCCCGCACCGGGTCGCGGGCCAGCGTGTCGGGCGCGGTCTTCGCTGTGCGCCGCGCCGACTACCTGGCGCTGGGCGGCTTGGACGAGACCTACTTCATGTACGG
>JAKOQD010000037.1 GCA_029778515.1 Actinomycetes bacterium | reverse complement strand
GGGACGGCGTGGTGACCGTGGCGTTGTCGTACCGGCTCGGTTTCGACGGCTTCGGCTGGATCGCGGACGCGCCGCTCAATCGCGGCCTGCTCGACCAGCTTGCTGGGCTGCGCTGGGTGCAGGACAACATCGCGGCTTTCGGCGGCGACCCCGATCGGGTGACCATCGCCGGACAGTCGGCGGGCGGCTCCTCGGTGTTGGCGCTGCTGGCATCTCCGCTAGCCAAAGGGCTGTTCACCCGGGTGATCGCGCACTCTGGTGCCGACCTGGCCATCACCGTCGAACAAGCGAAGAACATCGGCCTACGGGCCGCCGAGCTTGTGGGGGTGGAGCCCACGCGGGCGGGCTGGTCCCAGCTCAGCGAGGACGCGATTCTCGACGCGCAGCTGACGCTGATGCCCATGGACGGGGCGCCACCGGCGAATCCTTCCGAATACGTTGCCGGCGTGTTGGCCGGCGGCGCTCTGGGGCTGCCGTTCATCCCGTCCGTCGGTGACGAGGTGCTGCCGTTCGGAATCGCGGACGCGCTCGCTCGCGGCATCGGGAGCGACGTCGACCTGATGGCGGGGACCGTCGCCCACGAGTTCACGGTCGCGGCCGCCGCGGCGCGCGAGGCGTGGGCCGGACTCGACCCCGTCCGCGCGCTGGTCGACGGCGGCGTGGCGCCCGAGGTGGCGGCGCAGTACGTGGCCGGCCACCCAGAACTGGCTACCACCGCCGACGTCTGCGGCCAGTTGGTCACCGACTTCAGCTTCCGCGTTCCGACGCTGGCTTGCGCGGACGCCCACGCCGAGCGCACCTGGCTGTACGACTTCCGCTGGCCGGAACCTGGCACGGGGATGTCCACGCACTGCATCGACCTGCCGTTCGCCTGGGACCTGCTGGACGCCGAAGGTGTCCCAGCCGCGCTCGGGCCGCAGCCGCCCCAGGACCTGGCGGACGAGATGCACGCCGTCTGGGTGCGCTTCATCCGGGACGGCGACCCCGGCTGGCCCGAGTGGGACGGCACGAACGCCCGAGTGTTCGGCGCGGACGCCGCCGACACCTACCGTCCAGAGCAGGTACTGACCGCGTCGCTGCCACCGCGCCCCTGAGCGATCAGATCCCCCACTAGTGGGGGTACCGCGGCCCGCGTCCCGCGTCTGGCTTCGAGAGTGCGGACGCCTGCTGCTGCGCGCGCCCTCAACCGCCGGCCAGCAGGCCTTCACCACCGATCGGGAGGTAACCACCTTGTCCGGATTCCTGTCCAACCTCTGGGACTTCGTCTGGATGTTCTTCACCATCTTCGTGTTCTTCGCCTGGCTGATGGCGCTGTTCAGCATCATCGGCGACCTCTTCCGGGACCGTGCGCTCTCCGGCTGGGCCAAGGCCGTCTGGCTGCTGCTGCTGATCTTCGTGCCGTTCCTGACCGCGCTGGTATACCTGATCGCCCGCGGGGGCGGCATGGCTGAGCGGGCCGCGTCCCAGGCCAAGGCGCAGCAGAACGTGACCGACGACTACATCCGCTCGGTCGCCGGCGCCGGACCCGCCCAGGAACTCACCCAGGCCAAAGCACTGCTCGACTCCGGCGCCCTCTCCGCCGATGAGTACGCGGCGCTCAAGGCCAAGATCCTCTCCTGACCAGCTAAGGACGCAGCATGATCCATTACGAACTGCCCACCACGTCAGACCTGCAGGCTCTTGGCGCAACGCGTCCGGACGCCCTGTCGATCTACCTGGCCACCGAGCCCACTCCCGCCGGCCGTGAACTGGCGTTCACCAGCGCCAAGAGCGCGGTCGACCAGGCCGTCCGCAGCCTGCGGGATGCCGGCCGTAGTCACGCCGAGCAAGAAGCCTTCCGCGCGCGGTGGGACTCAGTCGCCGACGACGCCGAACTCTGGGGCAACCTCGCCAGTTCCCTGGTGATCTTCCTCGCCCCCGATTTCGCCGACGAGTATGTGCTGCCGAACAGTTTCGACGCGCACACCCACTTCGGCACGAGCTTCGACCTGGGGCCGCTGGTACGGGCCGTCACCACCCCGCAGCGGGCCTTCGCGCTCACCCTCTCCAGCGACGGCTGGAACCTGTGGCAGGCCACCGAGTCGAGCCGGGCCGCCGAGCTGCCGCTGGTCGGCGAGCATGCCGAGGACGCAGCGGACGCGACCAACCGGACCAGCATTCGTGGACGCCAACTGCTGCGCCGCCTCGGTGGCGACGAGGGCCAGAAGGTGCTCCTCGACCGCTACGCCCAGGTGGTGGCGAACTCCGTTCGCGAGGAGCTCGGCCACTTGGACCGGCACGCTGAGCTGCCGCTGTTCCTGTTCGCCAACGAGCCGCTGGCTTCGATGGTGCAGGCGCACGGCCTGCCCGGCGAAGTGGTGCTGGTGCCGGGTGCTGCCGACGAGCTGCGCCCGGACCAGATCGACGCGGCGATCCGCGAGCGCATCGGCGAACTCACCGGCAGCCGGCTCAGCCGTGCCGCCGACCGGCTGGGTGACGGCTTCGCCGCCGGCCTTACCAGCGTTGATGTCGCCCAGGTCGCACGGGCCGCCGCCGCAGGCGCGGTCGGGACGCTGTACTACGACCTGACCGCCGACGTGCGTGGCTCGCTCGATCCCGAGACCGGCGCGGTCAGCTTCGCCGCGGACGGCGACAACCTGCTCGCTGAGATCGCGTTGCTGGTGCTCGCCAACGGCGGTGAGGTTTACGCCGTACGTCCGGGCGAGATCAAGGCCGAGATCTGGAACGGCCAGCTGCTCGCCGGTCTGCGCCTCCCGCTCGTGTGAGCCAGCTGGCCTAGTTGTACTAACCGGACAGGTTGGTCGAGCTTGTCGAGACCACACTCGATCTCGACAAGCTCGATCACCCGAACAGGCCAGCCGCAAAACGATCCCTGAGCTTGACGAAGGGTCGTCCCCAACCGCCGACGCTCAACCGTAAAACGATCCCTGAGCCTGACGAAGGGTCGTCCCCAACCGCCGACGCTCAGCCGCTGGCGACCAGTTCGCCGGCGGCCGACCACTGCACCTGAACCGCTTCGTCCTCGGTCTGCACGACCACGCTCAACGCGGCCGGACGGTTCGCTGGGAACGTCCGGATCGTCACGCGTCCGCTGGTCACCGGAGCGATCGCCGTCCGGCACGCCTCGGCGAGTCGGGCATCGACGAGTTGGTCGGGCGCGGCCGGCTCCCCGAGCAGGACCACCGCCACGCCGTCTCGGCGCAATCTGTCCACCTCGGCCATGAGTTCTGGATGCTGCAGGTGCGGCGCCCGAATCCGGTCGCGGACGGCGGCTTCGGCGCGAGCCAACTCGGTCCGCAACTCGGCATCGATGACCTCCCCGTTCGCCAACCGGTCCAGCACCGGCACCACCAGGTCACCGATCGCGGCGAGCTCAGCCCGGGAGAACGCGATTGCCTCAGCCGAAGCCACCGCCCGCTCAGCCGAACGCTCGGCCGAGCCGCGATGCGCCCGCTCACTACGGACGATCCACTTCAGCACCAGCCGCCACATCACCCCCGCGGCAACACAGCCCAGCGGCACCCCGATCAGCATCGCGAGCGCGGGGCCGTCCGGCGACTGCGGCAGAGCCCAGGCCACGGCCGCGCCGATCAGCAGCCCGCTACCCACCGAACCCGCCACGACGTTGCCACGCGGAATCTGGAACGCCATCAGGTAGGTCGCGAAGTTGAGCGCGGCCAGCTCGCCCACCGATTCAGCGGACGCGAGCGCAGCCCAGACCACCAGCAGCGCCAGCGGGTGCAGCCAGAGCAGCCGGGCAAGCACCAACGGACGCGCGCCCGGCGTAGTCAACAGGAGCGCCCCAACCAGTCCCGCCGGCAACGCGATGGCCCAGGCCAAGGGCTCGGCGGCCAGCGAACCGTCCACCAACACCTGGAGCACGCCGCACGCCCAGACGAAGACGAACGACCATCGCGCGGCCGCGGTACCCAGACCGCCGGCGCCGGTGCCGGCTGCGGTCAAGTCGGCCATGTCAGCACCACCTCCGTCCCACGCCCTGGGGCCGTATCGATCCGGGCGGAGCCGCCGAGATCAGCCATCCGGTCAACGATGCTCCGCTGCACGCCGAGCCGCTGACTGTGGGGGTCGGGCGTGTAGCCCACCCCGTCGTCGCGGACGCAGACCCGGATCAGGGTCGCGGACAAGGTGATCTCCACCCGTCGCGAAGTGTCGGGGCCGGCATGGCGAACGCTGTTCCGCAACGCCTCACCCGCCGCCAGGGCGATGGTGCGCACGACCTTCGCCTGGTGCTGGCTGGGACGGCACTCGGTCTCAAGCGTGAACGCGGCATCGATCCGCCGCAGGCTCGCGGTCAGCAGCGCGAGCGCGTCCGTGCTGGTCAGCGGGCGGTCGTGCTCCGGCTCGGGGCCGGTGGAGAGGCTGATCGCTTCGATGGCGTTGCGGGCGTCCCGTCGCAGCGGTTCGGACGGGCTGCCGTCCGCGTGCATCCCGGCGGAGAGCGCCGAGAGCACCTCGTCGTGGACGAAGCGGGCCAGCACCGCGTGCTGCTCAAGTCGGGCAGCCGCGCGCACCTGGCGCTCGTGCTGCCGCTGCGCCTCCCGCTCGCCGGCGTGCAGCCGCTCGAGTTGAATGCGGACGCCGATGAACACGGCCACGTAGACCACATTGCCCAGCTCGTTGGGCGTCTGGATGAGGATCTCGTCGGTCAGCCGGCCGAGGGTCAGCAGACTGGTCAAGGCAGGAACCAGCGAGAACCCCAGACCCACCGCGACCGCCACGACCGGCTTGGCGATCAGCAGCAGCAATGTGATCACGGCGGGTTCGACCGTCCACAGCCATGGCCGGGCCGCGTCCACATCGGGCCCGACGAAACCCACCAGCCAGGTCGACTGAAGGACGAGGTGGGCCACCGGCACCGTCCGCCAGATGGTGCGCAGCGCTGACCGAGGCAGCATCATGCCGCTCACCGCCAGTCCGATGATGGCCGCGATCACCAGCAGCGCACCGGCGTTCCACAAGGGCGCGAAGTCGGCCAGCCGGCCGGTCTGGACGATCGTCTGGTCGAGGATCAGGACACAGCCGCCGAGGGCGATCAGCCAGCCGAGCGGACGGTCGATCGCGTCCCAGCGCGCCTGCTCATCAGCTGTGGTCATGGCCCTGCGGCACGAGTCCGTCCTCGACCGCGCGCCGGTAGAGGTCGACTTTGGTCAGCGCCGGACGGTCGGCCGCGGCGTACTTGGCGCGAATCCGGCGGACGTGGTCGTGCACGGTCTCGCGGGAGATGAACAGCAGCGCGGCTACGCGTTCCGCGGTCTCGCCGGAGGCGTAGAGGGTGAGCACCTCGGCCTCACGAGGCGAGAGATGCACCGTGGCGAAGTCGGGGTCGAAGTCGAGCGCAGCGGCCCATTCTGCGGTGACCACCGGCTCGCCGCGAAGCAGGCTGCGGATCGCACCCACGACCACGTCCGGTGGCTCCGATTTGCGCAACACCCCGGTAGCGCCCGCTCGGGTGGCTTCGCGGATCAGGTCCGACCGGTCGCCGGAAGTGTAGACCAGCACCGGAATCGCGAGCGCGGTGAGGGCGGCGAGGTTGGCGGTTGGCGTGGAACCGTCCGCGAGCCTGAGGTCGAGCAGGACGCAGTCCAGCCGCTGGGTCTGGGCGATGAGTTCCTGGACACTCGCGGCGGCCGCGACGACGTGCAGGTCGGGCTGCGCGTTGAGGATGGCACCGACTCCGAGCATGATCGCAGGATGGTCGTCGACCATCCCGATCTGTGCCTTCACGCATGCCCCCCCGACCACCCGCCGGTGGTGCGGCCCAGCCTACGTCAAGGGACGCGGCGCCTTCGTGCCGTCCCGGTCGCGCTCCCGCCGCCCGGTGGCCCGTTGCTCGCCTCAACGCCCAGCGGGGCGGGCCTACACCACCGCTACCGTGCCGCGACCGGTGAGGCGGCCGCCGATGGCTGAGCCGACGAGGATGCCGAGCATGATCGCCACCATGGTGGCACCGGTCGTCACCAGCGTTGACAGACCGGTCGAGTCGCCGTCCAGAATGCTGGTGACACCGACCAGACCGAGCGAGCCCGGCACCAGCAGCCAGAAAGCCGGCAGGAAACTGGCGAAGGCCGCGGGACCGTCCTGCTGGCGCGACACCACGTAGGCCACCGGTGTCATCGCGAAGGCACCGATCATGCCCGACAGCACGCCGCCGAACAGCACGTCGCCCAGCACCTGACCCCCGTAGGCGACATAGAGCACCAGCAGGATCCAGCCGATCGATCGCGGCCGGCCACACTGGTGAATGACGATCCCGATGCCGAAGATCGCCACCGCCAGCCATGGCCCGAGCGGACCGATCGGGTTCTGTGCCTCGACCAGCTCGACCCGCGGCACGCCGACCAGGGCCGCGCCGGACACCAGTCCGACCGCCAACAGGATCAGTTGCATGCTGCCGGCAGCCAGCCGGCCGGCACCGGCCATCATCTGGCCGGTGGCCAACTCGATCACCCCTGTGGTCAGCAGGCCGCCGGGCAACAGGGTCACCAGCGGCGCGATCAGCGCGGCCAGCACCCCGGGGTCGAGCCCGATCTGGGTGAGGGTAAACACCGAAGTGGACACCAAGAAAGCAAGACCGACCGTGACCAGCGCCTGGTACTGGCGTCCGAGTGGCTCGGTGAACAGCAGCACGACACCGACCACCAGGCCCAGCACCGCGGCCACCGCGACGCCTGCCCAGGAACCGTCCAGCAGCACCGACAATCCCGCCGACAGCACCACGTGGGCAACCGCGCGCTGGGTCGCCGTGTATGGGGACGGCAGCGTGCGGACGCCGGCCACCGCAGCCTTGATCGCCCCGGGCTCGGACGGCAGGGTGCGCGCGGCCCGGATCACGTCGTCGAGGACGTCGATCTGGTTGAGACGGAGCTCCTGGTGGCCGGCCGAGACCGCCCCCGTCCGCACTGCGCCGAACCGGCGGGTCGACACGAACAAGGCCGTCGGCAAGACCACGATCTCAGTGGCGGGCTGGCCGTTCACGCGGGCGATGTCGGTCAGCGCGGTCCGCACCCCGGTCACCGAGTAGCCGGCGTCGATCATCGCCTCGCCGGCCGCCTCCAGGTCGGCGAGTCCGGCCACCATCGCGCTGTCGGACGGGCCGATGGACACGTCCGGCTGCGGTGCGATCAGCTGGTGCTCCGGTGGGTCCGGACGCCGCGCCAGAAGCAACACCAGGACGGCGGTGCTGATGAGTACGACCAGCGCGATGATCCAGGACAGCTCCGCGTTGGCGAGCTGCCAGGCCGGCGGATGCGGCTCCAGGACGCCGTTGCCCGGGATGTCCCGGCCAGCTTCGGTTGGTCCGGCTGTCGCGGCCGGAAAGTCGCCCGCGGTCGGGCTCGGCGCGGACGTCGGACCGGCGGTCGGCGACGGTTCGCTCGGCTCAGTCGGGGACGGGGTCGGTTCCGGGACGGTCTCGGTCGGCTTGGGCTCAGACGCTTCGGGCTCGTCCGGCTCGGTCGGCTCGGCGGACGCGCTGATCGGCGGCGGGTCGCTCGGCGTCGGCTCGACCGCGAATGCCGGGGCAAGGCCAACCCCGCCAAGCCCAAGCACAGCAAGCACAGCGGACGCGAGCCCTGCGCGCCAGTTCGGGTGCGGACGACCTCGGCTGGCCGGGACCCCGCTCGATCGTGCGTCGAGAGATCCCGGCCGTGGTTCACGGCTGGTCGAGCTTGGCCTGCCCTGAGCCTGTCGAAGGGTCGAGACCACGTCCTGCCCGCCGAACGGCTCCAGAGATCCCGGCCTGCGCCGGGATGACGTTTGGCCGAACCGTGCGTCCGCTGCCATCAGACCCGCCCGGCGGGCGAGCGAGCCGGCACAGAACTGAACAGGTCCAGGCCGAGCTCTGCGGCCAGGAAGCGGGCCGCGAGCTGGCCGCGGACGCTGTTGCCGTCCGAATCCAGCAAGGGCGAAAACGCGCCCAGCGCACCCTTGCCCGGCGACACCGCGACCAGGCCGCCGCTGATGCCGCTCTTGCCCGGGAAGCCGACGTCGAGCAGCCAGTCGCCTGAGCCTTCATACAGCCCGGCGACGCTCATCACTGCGAGGGTGGCCCGCGCCACCGCAGCACTGACCACCCGCTCGCCGGTGAGCGGGTTCACCCCGCCGTCGGCAAGGGTCGCACCCATCGTGGCCAGGTCGACCGCGGTCACCGCGAGGCAGCACTGCTGGGTGTACAGGTCCAACGCGACCAGCGGGTCACCGACCAACGCGCCCGCTTCCTGCAGCAGCATCGCCAGCGCCCGGTTGCGGAAGTTGGTCGCACGAGCGGACGCGAGCGTGTCCGCGTCCACCTGCAACCGGCGGCCGGCGAACCGCGACAGCCCGTCCACCAACCAGTCCCAGCGAGCGGACGGGTCGCCGCCCGGCACCAGACTGGTGGTGGCGATGGCACCGGCGTTCACCATGGGATTGGTGCGACCCCGATCAGCGCGCTCCACGGCCGCGATCGAGTTGAACGGCAGTCCCGTCGGGTTCACGCCCACCAAACCGCGCACTTCCGCGATCCCGATCTCCTCGCTCACCAGGGCGAAGAAGAACGGCTTGGCGATGCTCATCACGGTGAACGCCACTTCGGCGTCGCCGGCGAACCGCGTCAGGCCGTCCACGCCGACCAGCGCCAGCCCGAACAGATCCGGATCGGCCTCGGCCAGCACTGGGTACACCCGCGACAGCTGCCCGTCCGAGGTGTCGCGAAACTGCGCCAAGGACTGGTCGAGCAGCTCGCCGACCACCCCGTCCAGCGGCAGCCTGCCAGTGGAGACGTAGCGCTCCGCCGGCTCCGCGGACGGGTGGTCAGGCAGGTACATCAGCCGGCGGAAGGCGTGAAGGCGCAGCTCAGTTCGAGCAGCAGCCGGGTGCCGAAGGCCGTGGTGCCGCGGTTGATCCAGCGGTGCGCACGCGACGACTGGGCCGTACCGGCAATGTCGATGTGCGCCCACGGCACCCCCGCGACGAATTCCTCAAGGAACAGGCCAGCCGTGATCGAACCGGCGTTCGGACCGCCGAGGTTCTTCAGGTCGGCGATGTCGGAATCCAACTCGGCGCGGTAGCTGCGGATCAGCGGCAGCCGCCAGACCGGCTCGTCGACTGCGTCCCCGGCCGCGCTCACCTGGGCGGCCAGCGCGTCGT
>JAKOQD010000227.1 GCA_029778515.1 Actinomycetes bacterium | reverse complement strand
CGCCCAGGGCGCGGGACGCGTCCGCGCAGTCGGCTCACCGGAAGCCCGGCTGAGGTATCTTCTGGACCCAGGATCAGCGATGCAGAAAGGCTCGAGGATGGCGAAGATCAAGGTCGTCGGCACGGTTGTCGAACTGGACGGGGACGAGATGACCCGGATCATCTGGCAGTTCATCAAGGACCGCCTGATCCACCCCTACCTGGACGTGAACCTCGAGTACTACGACTTGGGCATCGAGAACCGGGACGCCACCGACGACCAGGTCACCATCGACTCGGCCAACGCGATCAAGCGCCACGGCGTGGGCGTGAAGTGCGCCACCATCACCCCGGACGAGGCCCGCGTCGAGGAGTTCGGTCTGAAGAAGATGTGGCTCTCGCCGAACGGCACGATCCGCAACATCCTGGGCGGCGTGGTCTTCCGCGAGCCGATCATCATCTCCAACATCCCGCGGCTGGTGCCGGGCTGGACCAAGCCGATCGTGATCGGCCGTCACGCCCATGGCGACCAGTACAAGGCCGCCAACTTCAAGGTGCCGGGTGCTGGCAAGGTCACCATCACGTTCACCCCCGAGGATGGCTCGGCGCCGATCGAGCACGTCGTGGCCAACTTCCCCGAGGCCGGCGGCGTGGCGATGGGCATGTACAACTTCAACGAGTCGATCCGCGACTTCGCCCGGGCCTCGTTCTCCTACGGTCTGCTGCGCAACTACCCGGTCTACCTGTCCACCAAGAACACGATCCTCAAGGCCTACGACGGGGCGTTCAAGGACATCTTCGCCGAGGTATTCGAGGCCGAGTTCGCCGCTGAGTTCGCGTCCCGCGGGCTAACCTACGAGCACCGGCTGATCGACGACATGGTCGCGTCCGCGATGAAGTGGGAAGGCGGCTATGTCTGGGCCTGCAAGAACTACGACGGTGACGTGCAGTCCGACACCGTGGCGCAGGGGTTCGGCTCGCTCGGCCTGATGACCTCCGTCCTGATGACCCCGGACGGCAAGACGGTCGAGGCCGAGGCCGCGCACGGGACGGTGACCCGGCATTACCGGATGCACCAGCAGGGCAAGCCGACGTCGACGAACCCGATCGCGTCCATCTTCGCGTGGACCGGTGGCCTCAAGCACCGCGGCAAGCTGGACGGCACCCCCGAGGTGACCGCCTTCGCTGAGACCCTGGAGCAGGTCTGCATCGAGACCGTCGAGAGCGGCAAGATGACCAAGGACCTGGCGCTGCTGGTCGGGCCGGAGCAGGCGTGGCTGACCACCGAGGACTTCCTCGCCGCCCTGGACGAGAACCTGGCCGCCAAGCTCGGCTGACCTCGTCCGCGCGCACCCATCGTCGAGGGCCAGCCTCCGTCGCCGAGCGCCAGCACCAGGAGCGGGCTCTCGATGGCGGTGGCTGGCCCTCGACGATCTGGGACGGGGAGGTCTGCGAGAATGGGCGTCGTGACGCACGCTTCGCTGCCCGAGGATGTGGCGGTCTCCTATGTGATGCCGGTGCTCAATGAGGCCGGCCATCTGGCCGAGGCGGTTGGCGCGGTGCTCGCCCAGGAGTACGCCGGCGAACAGGAACTGGTGCTGGCGCTGGGTGCGTCCACCGATGCGACGGACGCGGTCGCGGCCGAACTCGCAGCCGCCGATCCGCGCGTCCGACTGGTTTCGAACCCGCGGAACGACATCCCGATCGGACTCAACCTGGCAATCGCGGCCAGCCGGCATCCGGTGGTGATCCGCGTGGACGCGCACGCTGAACTGCCGGCCGGCTACACCGCGTCCGCCGTGGAGATGCTGCGGCGCACCGGTGCGGCGAACGTCGGCGGCGTCATGGTCGCCAGGGGCCACGGACGCTTCCAGCAGGCGGTGGCTCGGGCCTATAACTCCCCGTTCGGGCTGGGTGGCGGTTCGTGGCACCACGGCGAGGACGAAGCGGAATGCGATTCCGCTTATCTCGGGGTGTTCCGGCGGGAGGTGCTGGCCGAGGTTGGCGGCTACGACGAGACCCTGCGTCGCGCCGAGGACTGGGAGCTGAACCACCGCATCCGACTCGCCGGGTACAGCATCCGGTTCACCCCGAGGCTGCGGGTCACCTATTGGCCCCGCGACAACTGGGACGCGTTGCGCCGCCAGATGTATGCGACCGGGGTCTGGCGCGGACACCTGGTGCGGCGGCAGGCGTCCACGCCGTGGCGGTACCTGCCGCCGCCGGTGGTCGCGGTATTGGTCGCGATCAGCCTGGCGGTCGGGTTGCTGCAGGTGTTCGGGGTGGGGCGCGGTGCCGGCTGGGCGTTGGCGCACGTCCCGTCGCTGGGCTACTTGGCCGGCGTGACTGCGGTCGGCCTGACTCGGCTGGGTGGCGATGGTCTGGTCGATCGGCTGCTGAACGTGGTCGTGTTGATGACCATGCATCTCGCCTGGGGCGCCGGCTTCATTCGCGGCTGGCTATTCGGTGCGGAGCGGACGGTGGATCGCTCCCGGGTCAAGTAAGCGATCTCTGGTCAGGCTCAGTGAGCGGTGGCTGAGCTTGACGAAGCCCGGGGTAGGCGACCCTTCGGTACAGCTGGCTCGTCCCTCGCCAGCCTCCCAGGGACGGTTTGCCAGACCCCTTGTCAGGCTGCGGGATCGGGTGCTAGCGAATCCCGTGGCGTCCGCGCGGGGTCGTGCCGGCGAGTTTGGCGACGGCGTCCGCTACCCGGGCGGCGCTGCCGCCGTCCGTCCACTCGTGGAAGACCTCGGCCAACTG
>JAKOQD010000226.1 GCA_029778515.1 Actinomycetes bacterium | reverse complement strand
TTCATCGAGTCCGCGCCCAAGCAGGACGGCCGGAACATGATCATGGTGCTGTCGCCGACCCGCAAGAAGACCGAGGCCAAGGTTGAGGTCGAAGCCGCGAAGGCGGCCAAGGCTGCCGACCGGGCCGCCAAGACCGAGGCCGAACGGCAGCAGGAGGCCGAGATTCGCGCCGCCCACGCCGCAGCTGACACCAAGCCGAAGAAGAAGCGGGGGCCAGCCGACAACATGGACCCCGACATCGACCTGTAAAGACCTGAAAGAAGAGAAGAGAAGGACTCAGCAGATGCCGAAGATGAAGACCCATTCGGGTGCCAAGAAGCGCTTTCGCCTCACCGGCACGGGCAAGGTCATGCACCGCCAGGCCGGCAAGATGCACCTGAACGAGCACAAGCCGACCAGCCAGACGCGACGCCTCGACGGCGACAAGGTCGTGGCCAAGGGCGACGCCAAGAAGGCACGTCGCCTGCTTGGCAGCTACAAGGCCAAGTGACGCACCCACCCACGATCGAACAACACAGGAGTAACTGATATGGCACGCGTGAAGCGTTCCGTCAACGCGCAGAAGAAGCGTCGCGAGGTTCTGGACCAAGCCTCGGGCTACCGGGGCCAGCGTTCCCGGCTGTACCGCAAGGCCAAGGAACAGCTGCTGCATTCCTACACCTACGCCTACCGCGATCGTCGCGCCCGCAAGGGTGACTTCCGCAAGCTCTGGATCCAGCGGATCAACGCTGCTTGCCGCGCGGAGGGCATGACCTACAACCGTTTCATCAACGGTCTGAAGAACGCTGGCGTCGAGGTCGATCGCAAGATCCTGGCCGAGCTCGCAGTGAACGACTCGGTGGCCTTTGCCGCGCTCGTGCAGGTGGCCAAGGAGAACCAGCCGGCTCAGGTTGCCTGAGCGCAACCGCCGGCCATGAGCGTCGCTTCGATCGAGCTACCCGAGCCGTCGCAGGCTGTCCTGCGCGCGGCTCGGGCGCTGCAACGCCGCCAGGAGCGGAAAGAGACTGGCAAGTTCCTGGTTGAGGGCCGCCAGGCCGTCCGCGAGGCACTGCGCCTGCCTGGGGTGGTGGACGCGGTCTACTTCCGCTGGGACGCGGCCATCGACAACTCCGACCTGCTCGACCAGGCGAAGGCTGCGGGGGTCGCCTACTACGGCGTTTCCGAGCAGAACCTGGCGACGATGACCGACACGGTTACGCCGCAGGGCGTGGTGGCGGTGGCCAATGCCGTGGACGTGCCGCTCAAGGCCGTCGTCGGCAAGAAGCCCAAGGACTCGGACAAGCCGAAGAAGAAGCACCGCCGCAAGGACGTCTCGCTGGTGGTGATCTGCGCCCAGGTGCGCGATCCCGGAAATGCCGGCACGGTCATCCGGTGCGCGGACGCGTTCGGTGCGGACGCGGTCATCCTGAGCTCGGACTCGGTCGAGGTGTACAACCCGAAGGTCGTCCGGGCCAGCGTGGGGAGCATCTTCCACCTGCCGATCGTCGTCGGGGTCGATCTTGGCGAGGCCATCGAGGCCTGCCGCAAGGCCGGCATGCAGATCTTCGCCACGGACGGGGCCGCCGGCACCGATCTGACCGATCTGGACGCCGACTTGGAGAAGCCCACCGCCTGGGTGATGGGCAACGAGTCCTGGGGCCTGCCGGTGGAACACCTGGCGCTGGCCGACCACACCGTGGCCGTGCCGATCTACGGCCAGGCCGAGAGCTTGAACCTGGCCACCGCGGCGGCGGTGTGCCTGTACGCCAGCGCCAGCGCGCAGCGTGCGTCCAACTGAATTTGAGGAGCACTCAACGCATGTCCGGTGAGCAGGCCGAACTGAGCCAGTCCGCAATCGACGAGATGGTCGCCGGAGCTCTGGCAGCCTTCGCCGCCGCGGGCTCGAGCGCCGAACTGAAGGCCGTCCGGCTCGCGCACACCGGCGACAAGGCTCCGCTCGCGCTGGCGAACCGGGCGATCGGCTCGATCCCCGGTCCGGAGCGCAAGGAGGCCGGGCAGCGTCTTGGTGTGGCCCGCGGCCAGGTGGCCGCGGCGCTCGCCGCCCGTGAAGCCGAGATCGGCGCGGCTGAACTGGAGCGCCAGCTGATCACTGAGCGCGTCGACGTCACCCTGCCGGTCGAGTTGGCTCCCGAGGGTGCGCGGCACCCGATCACGGCGCTGATGGACCTGATGGGCGATGTGTTCACCGCCATGGGCTGGGAGATCGCCGAAGGTCCGGAGGCCGAGGGGGAGTGGCTCAACTTCGACGCCTTGAACATCGGCCCCGACCATCCCGCCCGGGGCACGACCGACACCCTGTTCGTGGACCCGATCGAGCAGCACATCGTGATGCGGACGCACACGTCGCCCGTGCAGATCCGCTCGATGCTCGACCGTGAGCTGCCGATCTACGTGGTCTGCCCGGGCAAGGTCTACCGCGCTGACGAGTTCGACGCCACCCACGTCCCGGTCTTCCACCAGATCGAGGGATTGTGCGTTGACAAGGGGATCTCCCTTGCGCACCTGAAGGGGACGCTGGATCACCTGGCCCGCTCGATGTTCGGCGACGAGGTCGAGACCCGGATGCGTCCGCACTATTTCCCGTTCACTGAGCCGTCCGCTGAGGTCGACCTGAAGTGCTTCGTCTGCAAGGGCGAGTCGGTGGGCAACCCGGATGCGCCGTGCCGCACCTGTAAGTCGCAGGGCTGGATCGAGTGGGGCGGCTGCGGCGTCGTGAACCCGCGGGTGCTGGCAGCCTGCGGCATCGACACCGAGGTGTACTCCGGCTTCGCGTTCGGCATGGGTATCGAACGCACGCTGATGTTCCGCAACAACGCCGCCGACATGCGCGACATGGTCGAGGGAGATGTGCGGTTCAGCCGCTCACTGAAGGGAATGGCACGATGAAGGCGCCGCTGAGTTGGCTGGCCGAGCACGTCGAGTTGCCCGCGGGCATCACCGGACGCGAACTCGGCGAGGTGCTGATTCGCGCCGGCCTCGAAGTCGAGAAGGTGGAGACCGTCGGCGCCGAGATCACCGGTCCGGTGGTCGTCGGCCGCGTCCTGGCCACTGTGGACGAGCCGCAGAAGAACGGCAAGGTCATCCGCTGGGTCCAGGTGGACGTCGGTCCCGAGCACAACGAGCCGCACCCGGACTATCCGCAGGGTTGCCGCAGCGTGGTCTGCGGCGCGCTCAACTTCGTTGTGGGCGACCTGGTGGTCGTTTCGCTGCCCGGTGCAGTGCTGGCCGGAGGGTTCGCCATCGCCGCCCGCAAGACCTACGGGCACGTTTCGGACGGCATGATCTGCGCCGAGGACGAACTGGGCATCGGCCACGACCACACCGGCATCATCGTGCTGCCTGCCGTCGACGACTCCGGTCGCGCGTTGCAGCCAGGTGACGATCCGGCCGGCGTGCTGCACCTGCGCGACGACGTGCTCGACATCGACGTCAGCCCCGACATCGGCTACTGCCTTTCGATCCGTGGTCTGGCCAGAGAGTCCGCGCAGAACCTGGGGGTCGCGTTCACCGATGTGATCAACCGACCGACGCCGGCTGCCAAGGCGGACGGCTACCAGGTGCGGCTAGACGATCCGGCCTGTCCGCTGTTCGTGGCGCTGAGCGTGGCCGGCATCGACCCGTCCCGGCCGACCCCGCGCTGGATGGCTCGCCGGCTCGTGATGGCCGGCATGCGCTCGATCTCACTCCCGGTCGACATCACCAACTACGTGATGCTTGAGACCGGCCAGCCGCTGCACGCCTACGACGCTTCCCTGCTGCGCGGGCCGATCGTGGTACGCAAGGCCGCGGCGGGCGAGACGCTGGTCACCCTCGACGACGTCACCAGAACGCTCGACCCCGATGATCTGCTGATCACCGACGCTTCCGGTCCGATCGGCCTCGCTGGCGTGATGGGCGGTCAGTCGACCGAACTGCGCGACACCACCACCGATGTGGTGGTCGAGGCTGCGAACTTCGAAGCCGTCACGATCTCGCACACGCTGCGTCGGCACAACCTGCCTTCGGAGGCATCCAAGCGCTTCCACCGCGGCGTCGACCCGAACGCTGCCTACAGCGCTGCGCACCTGGCTGCGTCGCTGTTGGTGGAGTTGGCCGGCGGCACGCTGTCGGACGCGGAGACCGTGGCCGGTGCGGTGCCGGCGATGCCGGAACAGGTGATTCCGTCCGATTTGCCGTCGAAGATCCTGGGCGTCGATGTCCCCGCCGAGCGCGTGGTCGAGATCTTGCTAGCGAGCGGTGTCACGGTCACGGACGAGCCCACGGTGGCTGCGGGGCAGTCCCAACCGACCGTCAGCCCTACGTCCCAACCCACTGTCATCCCGGCGCCCCAACCCACTGTCATTCCGGCGCCCCAACCCACTGTCATTCCGGCGCAGGCCGGGATCTCAGGCCGGTCCTTGAAGCTAACGCCGCCCACCTGGCGTCCCGACCTGGTCGATCCGTACGACTACGTCGAGGAGGTCGGCCGCAAGGTCGGCTTCGACCAGATCCCTTCGATTGTGCCGCCGGCACCGGTTGGACGCGGGCTGACCCGCGACCAGGCGGCGCGGCGCGCCGTGGGCCACGCGCTGGCCACCAGCGGCTTCGTCGAGGTGCTGACTTTCCCGTTCGGGTCGAGCGAAGACCTGGATCGGCTCGGCCTCGCCGGCGCCGATCCCCGGCGCGCTCTGGTGCGGCTGGCGAACCCGCTCGCCGAGACCCAGCCCTATCTGCGGACGACGATCCTGCCGGGTCTGCTGGCCGCGGTGAACCGCAACACCTCCCGCGGCAACGACGACCTTGCGCTGTTCGAGGCCGGACGGGTGTTCCGCGCAGTCTCCAGCGACCCGGCGCCGATCCCCGCGGTGACCGGACGTCCGTCCGACGCCGAGCTGGCCGCCATCGACGCGGTACTGCCCGATCAGCCACGACTGCTGGCCGCTGTCCTCACCGGGCAGTGGCGGCGTGCGGGCTGGCAGGGCGCGGCCGTGCCCGCCGGCTGGACGCAGGCGTTCGCTTTCGCCGACATCGCAGCCAAGACCGTCGGTGCCGCGGTCGAGCGTCGCAGCGCGGAGTTCGCGCCTTGGCATCCGGGCCGCTGCGCCGAGTTGGTGGTTGCGGGCGAGGCGATCGGGCACGCCGGTGAACTGCACCCGGCGGTGGTCGCTGCGTTCGGGCTGCCCGCGCGCACGGCTGCGGTCGAACTCGACCTCGATGCACTGGTTCGGCTTGCACCGGTCGGCGGATCGATCCTGCCAGTCTCGGGCCATCCGGTGGCCAAGGAGGACGTCGCCGTGGTGGTGCCGAACGAGGTCGGTGCCGGTGAGGTGCAACAGGCCCTCATCGAAGGAGCGGGGGAGCTGCTGGAGACGATCGCGCTGTTCGACGTGTTCACCGGTGGGCAGGTTCCAGAGGGACACCGCTCGCTCGCGTTTGCGCTGCGCTTCCGTGCGTCCGACCGCACCCTCACCGACGTGGAGACCGCCGCGGCGCGCGATGCGGCCGTTGCGCTGGCAGCAGCCCGGCACGGCGCGGTACTGCGCTCGTTCTAGGAATCGTGATGATCGGTGGACGCCACGCGTTCACCGACTCAGCCAGCGTTCCCTGAACACGTCGAAGGGCTGCTCAGCGCGTTTTTCAAATCTTGCTTCCTCTAGGACACATCGTGTAGACGAACTGCTTCTCGTCCTTCAGCAGACTGGTGTTGTCATTGATGGCCGACGTAAGCACCACGGTCGATGGTGTCGCTGAGTTCTGCGACGGCTGCTGGGGTTTCTCACCAGGTTCCAGTCGCTGTACTCCCAGTCGTAGCTGTGTCGTGTCCCGAACTTGTCGAACACGTCGGCGGTGGACACGCTGGCTTGCCAGCGGAACCAGAACGGAGTGTTGCCAAGGGCCTTGACCGTTACGGTCTTGCACACCCTTTGCGCGTCGACCTCTTCGGGCGCGATGGGCTCAGCATCTCCGTCCGCCATTCTCGCCCATCAGAGCGGGGACTCGTCGCAGGGCGGTGCCGCAATGAAAGACTGGCGGCATGCGGAACGTGCGTGACATCGAATGCTGGCTCACCGACATGGACGGAGTGCTGGTCCACGACGAGCTGCCGGTACCCGGCGCGGTCGAATTGCTCAATCGCTGGGTGGACACCTCCCGGCGCTTCCTCGTGCTCACCAACAACTCGACCTACACCCCGCGCGACCTGGCTGCGCGGTTGGCGCGCTCGGGGCTGCCGGTGCCGGAGGAGAATCTGTGGACCTCGGCGATGGCCACCGGCGCGTTCCTGGCCGGTCAACGCGGGGCCAAGACCGCATTTGTGATCGGCGAGGCGGGATTGACCACGGCCATGCATGAGGCCGGTTTCGTGATGACCGAAACCGACCCGGCCTACGTCGTGATCGGTGAAACCCGGACCTACTCCTTCGAAGCGATCACCAAGGCAATCCGGCTGATCAACGATGGCGCGCGCTTCATCGTGACCAACCCCGACACCACGGGACCGTCGCCGTCGGGCCTGTTGCCGGCGACCGGTGCGGTGGCGGCGATGATCACCGCGGCGACCAACCGCCAGCCCTACGTGGTGGGAAAGCCGAACCCGATGATGTTCCGCTCAGCGATGAACCGGATTCAGGCACACTCGGAAACGACCGCAATGATCGGCGACCGGATGGACACCGACATCGTCGCCGGTATGGAGGCCGGCCTGCTCACCGTGCTCGTGCTGTCCGGAGTGACCAGTGAGCCCGAGATCGAGGTTTATCCGTACCGGCCCGACCAGGTCTACGGCTCCGTCGCCGACCTGGTTCCCCTGATCTGAGCCAGCTGGAACTCGCCGAGGAGTGGTCGCACGTCTCATCACTGAACTGAGAACTCCTCGCCATAATCAGCAGCCTCCGGCAAGACCCCGGCCGAGGTTACGCGGCACCCCTAGTCGAGAGCCGAGGAACCGGGTTTCTGGAGTTTAGGAGCAGCCCTCGAGGAGCTCAATTTCGATCGACCAGGTTTCTGGAGCTTATCCACGAGGTTTGGGCCGGTCACAAGCCCAGAATTCGGGTTGGCGCGATGAGCGCGCGCAGCCCCACGCCATTAGCACCAAAGATCCGGTTCAAACGAGTCGCCACCCATGCTCGGCACTACAGCAGGCCCTAGGGGACAGGGCTTCGTGAACGGCGGCGGCCAGGGCCTCGGTCGTAGGAGCGGCGGCGACAGCAACCACAACCAAGCCCACGGCGCGGGACGCGGCAGCGGTCGGCTCGCCGATCGCGATTACCTGCGGGCCGGGCAAGCCAGCGGCCTTGACCGCAGCGCGGGCCACTGAGCCGGCGGTGACCACGAAAGCGTCGAAGCGTCCGGCCTGCCAGTCAGCAACGACCGCTGCCGGCAACGCCTGGGTGACCGTCTGGTAGACCGGGACAGGGCGAACCTGCCAGCCCAGTTCAGCGAGACCGGCGGCCACCAGGGCAACGCCGCCACCAGGATCGGCGACCAGGTCGGGCGACAGCCCAACAGCACGCAAAGCTGCCGCGGTGGCCGGGCCGCCGGCCGCGACCCGCGCGCCCGGCGGACGCAGTTCTGCAGCCCCGAACCCATTCGCGACCAGCACATTCACCGTCGTGACCGAACTGATTACCAACCAGTCCAAGCCCGCAGCGACGGCAGGCCGAAAGTCGTCCACCGGTAAGGCCTCCGGCAGGGTGAACTGCGCCTCGACCACTTCAGCTTCGGACGCGGTGAGCAACTTGGCCAAGCCACCGGGAGCACGCATCGGCATAAGGATGCGGCGCCCAGCCAACGCCGCGGGTTTGCTGGCGCCCAGATTGACCAGCTCCGCCGCGCCCCCGGCGAGCAGCTGTCGGGCCGCCGCCGCGCCGACTGCCTGCGCTTCCATGGCTTCAGTGACCGCTGCCGTGGTGGTGCAGGTCAGTATCCGGCTGCCGTCGGTATCCACCACCCGGGCGGCCAGCTGCAGGCACCCGTCCGTGAACCGGGCGTAGGCAGCGACCGGCGCGGCGCAGCCCGCAGCCAATCCGGCCAGCACTTCCCGCTCGGCGAGAGCACGACCGCGTCGTAGGCAGTCGTCATCGCAGCACTCGTCTCAGCTCTTCGGTGCCGATCCGTCGGCTGGTGAAGAAAGGCGTTTCCACTCGGACGTGACGCCGTGCTCCCGTAGCACGCAGGTGGCGCATCAGGTCGACCAGGTCGGTGAGCTCTTCGGCCTCCAGGCCCAGCAGCCACTCGTAGTCACCCAGCGCGAACGCCGCGACCGTGTTGCTCAGGACCTGCGGGTACTCGCGTCCAGCCCGGCCGTGCTCGCCGAGCAGCGCGCGACGCTCGTCCTCGGGCAGCAGGTACGACTCGTCGGAGCGGACGAACGGCATCCGTGGCGCACTGGCTGGAATACTCATTCCGGATGGGGCATAATCATTCGCATGACCGTTAGAGTCGCCATTGCCGGAGCCACTGGCTATGCCGGAGGTGAGTTGCTACGCCTGCTGCTGGCCCATCCCGAGGTGGAGATCGGCGCACTGACCGCCGGGTCGAGTGCTGGGACGCCGCTGCTGGCGCACCATCAGCACCTGACCCCACTGGCTGACCGAGTGGTTGCCGAGACGACCGCCGCCAATCTCGCCGATCACGACGTGGTGTTCCTGGCCTTGCCGCATGGCACCTCGGCGGAGATCGCCGCCCAGCTCGGCCCGGACGTGCTGGTGGTGGACGCCGGCGCCGACCATCGGCTGAGCGATCCCGAGCAGTGGCGCAAGTTCTACGGCAGCGAGCACGCGGGCACCTGGCCGTATGGGCTGCCTGAGCTTCCGGGCCAGCGCGCTCAACTGGCCCACACCTCGCGGATCGCCGTGCCGGGTTGCTACCCGACCACCGTCACCCTTGCGCTACTGCCGGCGCTCGTGGCCGGGCTGGTGACCGGTGCGGATGTGGTCGCGGTGGCCGCGTCCGGGCCGTCCGGGGCGGGCAAGGCGCTGAAGCCGCACCTTCTGGGTGCCGAGCTGATGGGCTCGGCCAGCGCCTACGGCGTCGGCGGCGTGCACCGGCACGTGCCCGAACTGCTGCAGAACTTCACTCGGCTCGGCGCGGTCGAACCCAGCGTGTCCTTCACGCCGGTGCTGGTACCGATGTCGCGGGGCATCCTCGCGACCGTGACCGCTCCCTTGGCGCGGCCCGTTTCCGCTGTTGAGGCGCGCGAGGTCTACGCGTCCGCCTACCTAGCGGAGCCGTTCGTCACCGTGCTGCCCGAGGGTCTGTGGCCGCAAACCCAGTCCATCGTCGGCTCCAACGCCGTGCATATCCAGGTGGCCATTGACGCGGACGCCAACCGGCTGGTCGCGGTGGCTGCGCTCGACAACCTCACCAAGGGGACGGCCGGTGGCGCCATCCAATCCATGAACCTCGCCCTGGGGCTGCCCGAGACCCTGGGCCTGACCACGATCGGAGTCGCCCCGTGAGCGTAACCGCAGCCAAGGGATTCACCGCAGCCGGTGTGACCGCCGGCCTGAAGGCGTCCGGCAAACCCGACCTGGCCCTGGTAGTCAACGAAGGTCCGGACGCGCACGCTGCCGCGGTGTTCACCAGTAACCGGTTCACCGCCGCACCGGTGCAGTGGAGCCAGCAGGCGGTCGCCAACGGCCGACTGGCCGCCGTGGTGCTGAACTCCGGTGGCGCCAACGCCTGCACCGGGTCCGCCGGCCTCGCCGACGCCCAGCAGATGGCCGAGTGGACGGCTGCCGAGGTTGGCTGCGATGTCGCTGATGTCGCGGTGTGCTCGACCGGGCTGATCGGCGTCCGGCTGCCGATGGACGCGGTGCTCACCGGCATCCAGCTGGCTGCACAGGACCTGGCCAACACCGGTGGCCCGTCCGCTGCTGCGGCGATCATGACCACCGACACCGTCGCGAAGGAGTCCATCCACACCTCTCCGGACGGCTGGACGATCGGCGGCATGGCCAAGGGCGCCGGCATGCTCGCGCCCGCACTGGCCACCATGCTGGTGGTCATCACCACCGACGCCGTGGTCGAACCGGCGCAGCTGGACGAGGCACTACGCACCGCCACCGGCTTCACCTTCGATCGCACTGATTCCGACGGGTGCATGTCCACCAACGACACCGTGCTGCTGCTGGCTTCCGGCGCCGCCCGGGTGCAGGCCGACCCGGCCGAGTTCTCCGAAGCCCTCACCGGCGTCTGCGCCGATCTGGCCAAGCAGTTGCTGGCGGACGCGGAGGGCTCCGCGCACGACATCGAGGTGCGGGTGGAGGGGGCCGCGTCCGAGGCGGACGCGCTCGCGGTGGCCAGGGCGATCGCCCGCAGCAACCTGTTCAAGTGCGCCATCTTCGGCAACGACCCGAACTGGGGGCGCGTGCTCGCGTCCGCCGGTACGGTGCCGGCCGCCTACGACCCCGAGCACGTCGATGTGGCGTTCAACGGCGTCCGCGTGTTCGTGGACGGCCAGCTCGGCGCCGACCGCAGCGAAGTCGACCTGACCAAGGGTCGGGAGGTGCTGGTGGAGGTCAACCTGCACGCCGGCGAGGCCGCGGCGGCCATCTGGACCAACGACCTCACCTACGACTACGTCAAAGAGAACGCGGAGTACTCCACATGATCGACGCCGGCGATAAGGCAGCCATCCTGATCGAGGCGCTGCCCTGGTTGGAGCAGTACGTGGGCAAGACGATCGTGGTCAAGTACGGCGGCAACGCGATGGTCGACGACTCTTTGAAGGCTGCGTTCGCCACCGACATCGTCTTCCTGCGCATGGTGGGGGTGAAGCCGGTGGTGGTGCACGGCGGAGGACCGCAGATCTCCTCGATGCTGAAGCGTCTGGGCATCGAGAGTGAGTTTCGCGGCGGGCTGCGGGTGACCACGCCCGAGGCGATGGACGTCGTCCGGATGGTGCTGATGGGGCAGGTGAACCGCGAGTTGGTCGGCCTGCTGAACGCGCACGGGCCGCTCGCCGTCGGGCTCTCCGGGGAGGACGCGGGGCTGCTCACGGCCGAACGCAAGGGGCTGCACGTCGACGGCGAGGAGATCGACCTCGGCCTGGTCGGCGAGGTGACCGAGGTGCGCCCGGAGGCCGTGGTGGACCTGATCAACGCCGGCCGGATTCCCGTGGTGGCCACCGTCGCGCCCGATGAGGACGGCCAGGTGCACAACGTGAACGCCGACACCGCCGCCGGAGCGCTGGCGGCCGCCCTGGGCGCGGAGCGGCTGATCGTGCTCACCGACGTCGAGGGGCTGTACCGGGACTGGCCGAACTCGACCGAGGTGATCCGGGAGATCTCTTCGACCGACCTGAGCGAGCTGCTGCCAACGCTCGCTTCCGGGATGATCCCGAAGATGGAGGCGTGTCTTCAGGCCGTCCGCGCCGGCGTGCCCAAGGCGACCGTGATCGACGGCCGGGTTGCCCACTCGCTGCTGCTGGAGATCTTCACCGACGAGGGCACCGGCACCATGGTCGTCGACCATGCCCAGCCCCGGCCGGGGACGCCGGTCCGGCTGGTGGAGCCTGTCGAGACCACGGGTGTGCCGACCTCATGACCATCACAACACTGGGCTCCCAGGCCGAACTGCAGGCCCGCTACAGCGGGACGCTGATGAACACGTTCGGGGCACCCAAGCGGGTTTTCGTCCGCGGCGAGGGCGCCTACCTCTGGGACGCCGACGGCAACCGCTACCTCGACCTGCTGGCCGGCCTTGCCGTGAACGCGCTCGGACACGCCCACCCACAGGTGCTTGGCTCGATCTCGGCCCAGCTCTCGACGCTCGGCCACGTATCCAACTTCTTTGCGACGCCCACTCAGATCGCGCTGGCCGAACGGCTGGCCGGTTTCGTGAGGGCGAACTCGCCCGGGCTGCCAGCGCGCACCTTCTTCACCAACTCGGGCACCGAGGCGAACGAAGCCGGCTTCAAGATCACCCGTATGACCGGACGCAAGAAGCTGATCGCAATGGCCGGGGCGTTCCACGGACGCAGCCTCGGCGCGCTGGCGCTGACCGCGAACCCGGCCTACCGGGAGCCGTTCGAGCCGCTGCCAGGCGTTGTCGAGTTCGTGCCCTATGGGGACGCGGACGCGCTGGCCGCAGTCTTGGACGAGACGGTGGCCGCAGTGATCATCGAGCCGATCCAGGGCGAGAACGGAGTGGTCGAACCGCCCTCGGGCTTTCTCGCTGCGGCTCGGGAACTCACCAGTGAGGTTGGGGCGCTGCTGTGGTTCGACGAGGTGCAGACCGGCATCGGCCGCTGTGGTGACTGGCTGGCGAGTACGGCTTCGGGGGTGACTGCTGACATCGTGACCTTCGCCAAGGGCCTCGGGAACGGCTTCCCGATCGGCGCGTGCGTTGCCACCGGCCCGGCAGCATCACTGCTCGGACCGGGCTCGCACGGCACCACCTTCGGCGGCAACCCGGTCGCGGCCGCGGCCGGACTGGCGGTGCTGAACATCATCGAGCGGGACGGACTGCTGGCGCGGGCGGTGGCTGCCGGCGAGCATCTGGCCACCGGCGTGCTCGACCTCGGGCACTCACTGGTCGCCGGCGTGCGCGGACGGGGTCTGCTTCGTGGCTTGGTGCTGGCCGAACCGGTCGCCGCGGTGGTGGCCGAGCGCGCGCTGGACGCCGGCTTCGTGATCAACGCCCCGCGTCCGAACGTACTGCGGCTGGCGCCACCGTTGATCGTCACCGATGCTCAGCTGGACACTTTCCTGGCGGCGCTTCCTGACCTGCTGGATGCCGCAAGGGCGGCTGAAGCGCCCAGAAGGGTGGCTGAGCTTCACGAAGCCCCGCAGGCGCCCCGATGACCGAGCAGCGCACGCCGGTCACGAAGAATGCCCGCCAGTCCCGTATCGCTGAGCTGATTGAGCGCGAGACCATCCGCAGCCAGACCGAACTGGCCGGCCGGCTGGCGGCCGAGGGTCTGGCGGTCTCACAAGGCACTCTGAGTAAGGATCTGCTGGAACTCGGCGCGGTGCGCGTCCGCACCAGCACCGGGGAGCTCGCCTACGCACTGCTGGCCACCGACCACGGCGGCGCCCAGTCCGGCGCGCTGGCGCGGCTTACCCGACTCTGCGGGGAGTTGCTGCTCTCTGCCGAGGCGTCGGCCAATCTGACCGTGCTGCGCACCCCGCCAGGCGCCGCGCAGTTCTTCGCGTCCGCCATCGACAAGGTGGGCTGGGACTCCGTTCTCGGTACGATCGCCGGCGACGACACCGTGGTCATCGTCACCCGCGCACCCGACGGCGGAGCGGCGATGGCCGAAGCCTTCCTGAGCCTGCACCCGAGTTGAGGACGACCCGAATGACCGAAGCCACCGATGCCGGACGACTCTGGGGCGGCCGGTTCGCCGGCGGGCCTGCCGATGCCATGTTCGCACTCAGCCAGTCCACCCAGTTCGACTGGCGCCTCGCGCGCCACGACCTGGCGGGTTCCAAGGCTCATGCCAAGGCCCTGCACGCAGCTGGTCTGTTGACCGACACTGAACTGGGCGGCATGCTCACTGGCCTCGAAGCGCTCGACGCCGACGTCGCCAGTGGAGCCTTCACCCCCGACCCGACCGATGAGGATGTCCACGGCGCGCTCGAACGTGGCCTGATTGCCAAGGTGGGCCTGGACCTCGGCGGACGCCTGCGCGCCGGCCGCTCACGCAACGACCAGATCGCGACGCTGATCCGTGCCTACCTGCGGGACGCGAACGCCGATCTAGCCGGCGACCTGCGGGCCCTGGTGTCGGCGCTGGCCGACCAGGCCGAAGCCAACCTCGCCGCGATCATGCCCGGCCGCACGCATCTGCAGTCCGCGCAGCCGATCCTGCTCAGCCACCACCTGCTCGCCCACGCCTGGCCCTTGGTTCGCGACCTGCAGCGGCTGGCCGACCTCGGCAATCGGCTGGCGATCAGCCCGTACGGCTCCGGCGCGCTGGCCGGCACCTCGCTCGGCCTCGACCCCGAGCTGGTCGCCGCCGAACTGGGCTTCACCGGCTCGGCGCCCAACAGCATCGACGGCACCGCGGCCCGTGACCTGGTGGCTGAAGAGGCCTACGTCCTCGCCCAGATCGGGGTGGACCTCTCCCGGCTCAGTGAGGACGTGATCCTCTGGTGCACCCACGAGTTCGGCTTCGCCAAGCTCGCCGACGCGTGGTCGACCGGATCGTCGATCATGCCGCAGAAGAAGAATCCCGATGTCGCCGAGCTCGCCCGCGGTAAGGCCGGACGACTGATCGGCAACCTCGCCGGCCTGCTCGCCACCTGCAAAGGCCTGCCGCTGGCGTACAACCGCGATCTGCAAGAGGACAAGGAGCCGGTCTTCGACGGTCTCGACCAGCTGCGCATCCTGCTGCCCGCGGTGACCGGCATGGTGGCCACGCTCACGTTCGACCACGCCCGGATGGCCGAGCTGGCCCCGCGCGGATTCTCGCTGGCCACCGACGTCGCCGACTGGCTGGTTCGTCAGCGGGTGCCGTTCGCCCGCGCCCACGAGATCGCCGGCGCCTGCGTCCGCTACTGCGAGGCACGTGGGCAGGAACTGTCCGACCTGACCGTCCCCCAGCTTGCCGAGATCTCGCCCGAGTTGGGCGAGGGCGTGCTCGCGGTGCTCAGTGCAGCCGGCTCGGTGGCATCCCGGAACGGCCGCGGCGGCACCGCTCCCGACCAGGTGCGTAGCCAGCTCGCCGAACTGCGGGCCGCGATCGCCTGACCGACCCGCCAGGTGAGCTCTGAATTCCCGGCCAACGCCCGGATGACGGGTAGGGCCGGGTGGCGGTTGCGCGGTGCTCCGAGGTCCCGGCGTTCGCCGGGATGACCGGGTAAGCCGGGGTGACGGGTAGGGCCGGGTGGCGGTTGCGCGGTGCTCCGAGGTCCCGGGTACGCCGAGATGACGGGGTATGCCGGCATGTCGGATAAGCCGGGATTGCTGGACTCGCGGGTCGCTCAGGCCGGCGGTGCCCCTTGTCGGTCGCACTGGCCCCAGATATCAGGACGGGTTATCCACTGGCACCCACCTTCCTCGCTGTCGCCTGGACACCCGCAAGTCGGTCCAGGTCGCTACCGGCGCCAGACCGCCCGCCAGCGCTTTCGCTGCCGCCCAGGCGACCTGCTCCTCTTCGGCATCGTTGGCCGCCGGCACCAGGAAGCGGATGGTGGCGCGCGGTGGGCCAGATCCGCGGGCCAGCGGTTCCACGTCCACGAACGCGTCCTCGACCTGCCATCCCAGGGCCACCGCGGTCCGGGCCGCCGCCAGCACCGCCGGGGGTGGCACTCCTGGGCGGGCGGCGATGATTGCTGCGCTGGCTCGAAACGACGGCATGTTCACCTCCTGCGAGCAGGCTAGGCCGGACCACTGACATTCCTGATCAGCCGGCCCGTTAGGCTTGCTCGTTGTGAATGCGGTACTGGAAGAACTGACCTGGCGCGGTTTCATCGCGCACTCCACCGACCCGGACGCGCTGGGCGCGGCCTTCGACGCCGGCCAGGTGAGTTCCTATGTCGGTTTCGACCCGACCGCACCGAGCATCCACATGGGCAACCTGGTGCAGTTGATGCTGGCCCGACGGCTGCAGGCCGCGGGTCACCGTCCCTTCCTGCTGGTGGGCGGCTCGACCGGATTGATCGGTGATCCGAAGCAGAGCAGCGAGCGGAACCTCAATCCACGCGAGCTGGTTCATGAGTGGGTGGAGAGGATCAGGTCCCAGGTGAGCCGATTCGTCGACTTCGACGGTCCGGCGGCCGCCCAGGTGGTCAACAACTACGACTGGACCGCTGAGCTTTCCACCCTCGACTTCCTGCGCAACATCGGCAAGCACTTCAGTGTGAACCGCATGCTTGACCGGGAAGTGGTCAAGGCCAGGCTGGAATCCGGCATCTCCTACACGGAGTTCTCCTATGTGCTCCTGCAGTCGCTCGACTACCTCGAGCTGTTCCGTCGCTACGGAATCACGCTGCAGACCGGCGGCTCCGACCAATGGGGCAACCTCACCGCAGGAGTCGACCTGATCCGGCGGGCGGAGGGCGCGAAAGTGCACGCCCTGGCGACCCCTTTGCTCACCAAGGCCGACGGCACCAAGTTCGGCAAGACCGAGGCCGGCACGGTCTGGCTCGATCCGACCATGACCAGTCCCTACGCGTTCCACCAGTTCTTCCTGAACGCGGAGGACGCCAAGGTGATCGAATACCTGAAGATCTTCACGGTGCGTAGCGAGGAGGAGATCGCTGAGCTTGCGCGCCAGACCGCCGAGTCGCCGCACCTCCGCGCCGCGCAGCGGGCGCTCGCCGACGACATCACCGACCTGGTGCACTCGCCGACAGAGCGGGCTTCGGCGACCGCAGCTGCCGCTGCATTGTTCGGACGCGGTGAACTGGCCGAGTTGGACCATGCCGTGCTCGCGGCACTCTGGCACGAGCTGGGGGAGCAGCAAATGGCCGTCGGCCCTGACCTGCCGACAGTCGTGGACGTGTTGGCCGCCTCCGGTGTGGTTGCGAGCAAGTCCGCGGCGCGAAGGGCGATAACCGAAGGTGGGGCGTACCTCAACAACCAGAAGATCGGCGACCCGGACGTGGTGGTCTCGGCGGCCGATCTGCTTGCCGGCCGCTACCTGATCGTGCGCCGTGGACGGCGCACGGTTGGGGCTGTCGAACTGGTTCGCTGAGGCAGAACCGGTCGACACGCCCGGGCGTCGGGGCCGATTTGACGTGGTGCCGCCAACTGCGTAATGTTCATCGAGCGCTGCCGGTGACACGGACGAGACAGAAAAGCTTCTGGAACGGACGAGCCGGGCGCCAAACCACCACTGACTAGCACGGATACGTTGTGCGCTCATGCCAGAGCCCATCGAAATCCGAGCCGAGTCGCGCGGTGGGGGAGGCAGGCCAGCCCGGTTTGACACCGAGCCAGGAGCCAGCTAGAGTAAGTCGAGTTGCCCCAAGCGAGCGTAAAGCCCAAATGGATCGCAACAAAGCCTCTCTGACAAGGCCAAATGGCCAAGTTGGGGAAACGATGAGAAACAGAGCGGATTTGACAAAGCGCTCCGGGCCTCATAAAGTATGTCGAGTTGCTCCAAGCAATGGTGAAAGCCAAAGCGCGGAACGCACCCGAAACTTGAGAACTCAACAGCGTGCTTTAAAAGTCAATGCACAATAAGCACTACTAGATAGTGCAAATCAACCCCGTCTCAGGGGGTGCGAGACGAAAGTCAAGCAAATCCTGAAACGGATTCCTTTGATTATTGATAGATCCAGCAATGGATCTGTGTCAGCAATCAAACATTCAGTTGACAGCAAACAGGCCCTCGGGTCTGGCTGATAAATTTCAACGGAGAGTTTGATCCTGGCTCAGGACGAACGCTGGCGGCGTGCTTAACACATGCAAGTCGAACGGTGACAGAGAGCTTGCTCTCTTGATCAGTGGCGAACGGGTGAGTAACACGTGAGCAACCTACCCTTGACTCTGGGATAACAGTTGGAAACAGCTGCTAATACCGGATATGACCTCGGCAGACATCTGCCGGGGTGGAAAGCTCCGACGGTCAAGGATGGGCTCGCGGCCTATCAGCTGGTTGGTGAGGTAACGGCTCACCAAGGCGACGACGGGTAGCCGGCCTGAGAGGGTGACCGGCCACATTGGGACTGAGATACGGCCCAAACTCCTACGGGAGGCAGCAGTGGGGAATATTGCACAATGGACGGAAGTCTGATGCAGCAACGCCGCGTGCGGGATGACGGCCTTCGGGTTGTAAACCGCTTTCATCCATGACGAAGCGAAAGTGACGGTAGTGGGAGAAGAAGCACCGGCTAACTACGTGCCAGCAGCCGCGGTGATACGTAGGGTGCGAGCGTTGTCCGGATTTATTGGGCGTAAAGAGCTTGTAGGCGGTTTGTTGCGTCGGAAGTGAAAACTCAGGGCTTAACTCTGAGCCTGCTTTCGATACGGGCAGACTTGAGGAAGGTAGGGGAGAATGGAATTCCTGGTGAAGCGGTGGAATGCGTAGATATCAGGAGGAACACCGGTGGCGAAGGCGGTTCTCTGGACCTTTCCTGACGCTGAGAAGCGAAAGCGTGGGGAGCAAACAGGCTTAGATACCCTGGTAGTCCACGCCGTAAACGGTGGGTACTAGGTGTGGGGGACATTCCACGTTCTCCGTGCCGCAGCTAACGCATTAAGTACCCCGCCTGGGGAGTACGGCCGCAAGGCTAAAACTCAAAGGAATTGACGGGGCCCCGCACAAGCGGCGGAGCATGCGGATTAATTCGATGCAACGCGAAGAACCTTACCTGGGTTTGACATATGCCGGAAACAGTCAGAGATGGCTGCCCCTTTTTGGTCGGTTTACAGGTGGTGCATGGCTGTCGTCAGCTCGTGTCGTGAGATGTTGGGTTAAGTCCCGCAACGAGCGCAACCCTCGTCCTATGTTGCCAGCGGGTTATGCCGGGGACTCATAGGAGACCGCCGGGGTCAACTCGGAGGAAGGTGGGGATGACGTCAAGTCATCATGCCCCTTATGTCCAGGGCTTCACGCATGCTACAATGGCCGGTACAAAGAGCTGCAAACCTGCAAGGGTGAGCGAATCTCAAAAAGCCGGTCTCAGTTCGGATTGGGGTCTGCAACTCGACCCCATGAAGTCGGAGTCGCTAGTAATCGCAGATCAGCAACGCTGCGGTGAATACGTTCCCGGGGCTTGTACACACCGCCCGTCAAGTCATGAAAGTCGGTAACACCCGAAGCCGGTGGCCCAACCTTTTTGGAGGGAGCCGTCGAAGGTGGGACTGGTAATTAGGACTAAGTCGTAACAAGGTAGCCGTACCGGAAGGTGCGGCTGGATCACCTCCTTTCTAAGGAGCCAATTGGTCAGGCGCATGGCGATCTGATCCAAGCGCATGGGTTCCGGAGCGTTCGTCTCTGGCCCAGGCAGGCTACGAAATGTGGAACATTGACCATTAAGCCGGCATCTGCAAGATCGTCAGTACAACCCGTAAGGGAGTGGAACCTCGATCGACCAGGGGCCGGCCCAAGCACGCTGTTGGGTCCTGAAGGGTCGGCTGCGCAAGCGATGATCTTTCAACGCGGACCAGTGATCAAGGCCTCGTAATGGCTGCGAGATCTGGACCCGCCCGTATTTTGAGAACTACACAGTGGACGCGAGCATCTTTGTAGAACAACAAGCTACTAAGTGCAATCGGTGGATGCCTAGGCACCAAGAGCCGAAGAAGGACGTAGGAACCTGCGATAAGCCCCGGGGAGTTGGTAACCAAACTCTGATCCGGGGATCTCCGAATAGGGAAACCCTGAAAATACCGGAGTCATGTCCGGCAACCTCTGCCTGAACACATAGGGCAGCTGGAGGGAACGTGGGGAAGTGAAACATCTCAGTACCCACAGGAAAAGAAAACAACCGTGATTCCGTAAGTAGTGGCGAGCGAACGCGGAACAGGCCAAACCGTATGTGTGTGATAGCTGACAGGCGTTGCACAT
>JAKOQD010000225.1 GCA_029778515.1 Actinomycetes bacterium | reverse complement strand
GAGGTCAGGCAAAGCACCGCACCAATTGCGACCAACGTCGCTAGCGCAACGCTTGAGTTCACGCCTTCTCGCAGGCGATGCCATCGCCGTCGCGGTCTAGACCCCGGTTGTGTGACATCGCCGTCTTGTACACGCTGTTGGACTTCTTGAAGTTGGTCACTTTCCTGCCAGAGGATTGGTCCTTCGCGCCCACCTTGCCGACTCCGTGCGGGTACTTCTTATTCAGCTGCGTGCAGTTCTTGGTCCACGCCGGATGGGTGGCCGCTTCGGCCGAGGCCAGCGGCACGGCGGTGCTGGCCAGCGAACCGATGAGAGCGGTGGCCAATGCGAGGGCGATCCTGCTGCGGGAGTGCATACCAGCAGTCTTCCAGAGCGCATGAACGGACGCCGGGGCTTTGAGAAGTCGGCGCCTCCGTCAGCAGGCACCCGTTGGCCTAAGGTATGCAGCGTGAACCCGGTAGCCCAGGTCGTCGCGGTCATGGGCCGCGGCGTCGTCGCCCCGCAAACCCCTTTGATGCTCGCCGATGACCTCGGCTTCACCCGTGGCGACGGTTGTTTCGACGCCGTCCGGGTGGTGGTCGGCGAAACCACCCGGGTCGACCACCTGGACCGCCACCTGGCCCGCTTCGCCCGCTCGTCGGCCGCGCTCGACCTGGTGGCACCGGACGCCGCCGCCTGGCGGGAGCTGATCGCGTCCGCCCTGGCCGAGTGGGCGGTGCCCGGCGAGGCCGTGCTGAAGCTCGTCCGCACCCGTGGAGCCGAGCATTCCGACGGTGGGCTCACCGAACTGCTCACCATCACCCAGGCGCCGGACGCGACCGCGGCCCGGCAGGGCGTCATCGCCAGCACGCTCAACCGCGGCTTCGCCAGCGATGCCTTCCACGCCGCGCCGTGGCTGCTCGGTGGCGTGAAGAGTCTTTCGTACGCGGTGAACGTCGCCGCCAAGCGTGAGGCGGCCCGCCGCGGAGTGGATGAAGTGATCTTCACCTCCAGTGACGGTTACCTTCTCGAAGCGCCCACCGCAGGCCTGCTGGTCGCGGCCGACGACCAGCTCTGGACGACCCCGATCGCCGGCACCGGTGTGCTCGAGTCGGTGACCATCAACGTGATCATGGACTCCGCACGCGCTGACGGCGTCCGCACGCACCACGCCCTGTTCCGGCCCGACGACTTGGCCGATACCGACGGCGCCTGGCTGGTGTCGGCGATCCGAGGCGTGCTTCCGGTGCTCGAAGTCGACGGGCGATCGCTGCCGCACGACTCCGAACTCACCCGCCATCTGGCCCGGACCGCTGGATTCTGAGGCCTAGGCAATTCGGTTCGCGACCACAGACCGTCACCGGAAATGCCGATTGACAAGCTCAGATGATCGGCCATTGGTCACCTCCTGCCGAATTCTCCCTAATACCCCCTACCGTAGAGTTTCCTGTAGTACCCTGTACTTAGTCGCTCGGAACCGCCTCCCGATGTCAATCGTGCGGTTTCGTGGGAGGACTGGACTGCCGCAGGTTCTGTGGGGGGTGCTTGGGAGGGGACGCCTCCGGAACCCGTGGCAGCTCTTCCGCGGGTCGTCGCGCCGACGCCCGCCGAACAGCTTGAATTTCCGCTTGCGACAAAGCCTGATGGTCGAATTCACCCAGCCTTCGCTGCGATTCGCACTAGGTTGACCCAGGGGTCGTCCACTTCGATCGCGCCCTGATCGGCACGGACCCTCAGCCCCTTCGCGCGGAGTCGGTCCGCGGCAGCGCTCACGTCGTCCATCGTGGGAACCTCGATGGCGACCAGGCCAAGACCGAGCGCGGGCGCGCGCAGCCCCACCCCCTGACTCGTCCAGGTGTTCATCGCCATGTGATGGTGATACCCGCCGGCCGACACGAACAGTGCCCCCGGCATCTCCGCGGTCACTTCGAAGCCGAGCGCGTCGACATAGAACTCCTTGGCGGCCGCGGTTTGGCCGACCTTGAGATGGACGTGTCCAACGACCTGCTCACGAGGCAACGCCGGACGGCGATCAGGCGCCGTCTCCACCACGTCGAGGGCGTTGTCGTCCAGGTGTTCGGCGAGGAAGCGGTTCGGGTTGAGCCAAAGGGTATCCATCACCACATTGGTCCCCTGCCACTGCCACTCGGCACGGGGCCGATCGACGTACAACTCAACCCCGTTGCCCTCCGGGTCGTCGAGGTAAAACGCCTGCGAGACCAAGTGGTCGCCGCTGCCCGTGTAGAGCTGAGGCGCCTGACGAGCCACTGACGCCAGCACTGTGGCGAGCGACCCGGCGTCCGGGTGTAGGAGTGCGGTGTGGAACAGGCCTGCGGTACGCCGCTCACCGCGCGGCAGGTCGCGGCGGTGTCGCAACCGGACGAGTTCGCGTCCGCCGCGGCCAAGGGCGACCTCACCACGGCCTTCACTGAGCGGCTCAAGCAACAGCACGTCCCGATAGAACGCGGTCATGGCGTCGAGGTCGCCGACATCGAGGCTCACGTTCGACATACGGGTCTGGGTGGGCAGCAATTCGGTGGGCACGCATTCTCCTTAGTTAGTTGACTATTCAACCAACTCTGTCCAGTGGATATTCCCTTGGCGTCTGCACAGGAAACTCTGATCGGGGGCACATGCCGCTGGGATTAGCTGAACCCAATGAGCAAGCAGTCCGATCCACAGGAGGCAGATGGCAGAACCCGACCCGATTTCCCCTTCAGGTGTTGCGACCTCGCCGGAGCTAGCCGGCGGGGTCGCGACGCGTTTGCCCTAACCTGACCTGGTGGAAGTGATGCTGCTCGGCACGGGAGCCGCCGACGGCATCCCGAACCCATTCTGTGACTGCCAGACCTGCGCGGACTACCGGCGACGTGGCGAGTTGCGCACGCCGACGTCCGTCCTGATCGACGGACGGCTGCTGATCGACCCGGGACCGGAAGCCACCCGGCAGGTGTCCCGCTTCGGTCGCGACCTCATCGGGCTGGCCGCGATCCTGGCCGGACACGCGCACCACGACCATCTCGATCCCGCGCTGCTGTTGCACCGGTCCTGGGTAACCGACGCGCCCCTGACGGTCGCAGGACCGGCGCCGGTGGTCGCGGCCGCCCGGGACTGGGTGCACCCGGAGTCCGCGATCGAGTTCCGGACGCTGTGCGCCGGCGACACGATTGAGTTGGCCGGCTACCTGGTGACGGCGCTGTCCGCCCACCACGAAGCCTTCGGCGAAGCGCTGTGCTATCTCGTCTCGGACGGGCGCGGCACCCTGCTGTACGCCACCGACACCGGGTTGCTACCCGAAGCCACGCGCGCGGCCCTCAGTGGTCGGTCGGTTGACCTCGTACTGCTGGAGGAGACCTTCGGCGAGCGCGCCGACAAGGGCGACCAACACCTTGACCTGGCCACCTTCGTGGAGACGGTAGGTGCTTTGCGCGACCTCGGAGTGGTGACCTCGAGCACCAGAGTGGTGGCGGTGCATCTGGGCCACGACAACCCGCCACTGGCCGAACTCCACGACCGGCTGGCCGCTGGCGGCGCGGAGGCGTTGCCGGACGGGACACTGCTGCAGGTCTAGCGAATGCTTCAACCTCCCCGATCCAACGAATGGGACAAACCTGCCAGCAGTGAACGGAATTGCGGGGGTGTCCGCCAGAGGCGTCGACTGGCGACAGCTTTGTCCCGAAATCCAAGGGGTGGTCACGCCAGCCGTTGAGCACGGCTGACGTGCCTGCGATTCCTCTGGTGCGCAGCCAGCAGTAGCCAGAGGCGTCCACGCCGTGGTCGATCGGTTCGGGTGCGGGCACTTGACGCGACACCCAGCGCAGTCGCGCGAACTCGGCGGTCGGCTGGGACTCCGGGTGCTCGGGGCCGTGCTTCACATACTCGGCACCCCCGTCGATGGCGAAGGTCACCCCGCCGATCCCGTTGCGCCAGATCGGGGTGACGTCGCGGCCGGCGGCGAGCTCGGCCACCCGGCCCGGAATGATGACGTCCGCGAGCTGGGTGTGCGGAAGCTCGGTGAGCTCCTTCGCGACCAGCTGAGAAGCCTAG
>JAKOQD010000224.1 GCA_029778515.1 Actinomycetes bacterium | reverse complement strand
GCTTCACGATCAACGCAGCCAAGAGCGCGTTCCTGCCGTTCGACCAGCGGCTGGTCCTGATCGACCAGATCAAGGCGGGCTTCGCTGCGGTCAAGGCCGGCTGACCGCGGGGCGAGTCGACACGTGGACGGCCGTGTACTCGGTCTGCGGTGTCGCAGCGGTGCCGAAACGGGCGTTCGGCAAGTAGAGCCACTTGCCAGGGGCAGCAACGGTGGTCGGCACGTCGAAGTCCGGACTGGTGATCGTCCGCTTGAGCGCTCCGGTCGCGCCTGAGCGCGACAGCTTCACCACTGCGATCTGGTTCTGCTGGTTCTGCACCACGTACAGGGTGCGGCCCTGGCGCAGCAGGCCGTCCCCGTTGGTCAGCAGCTGCCCGCCGAGGTCAGTGCGCGGATCGATGCGGAAGAGCAGCCCGGTCGCTGACTGAACGGCCAGCAACGCACCGCTCGGGGTGGTGGTGATGCCGTTGAGGTTGAAGCCGGACGCGTGCACGTAGGCGCCACTGAGCGGCAGCGTGGATCACCTGGTCAGGGGCTGAGAGGCGCCCCCATTTGCCGAGCGGCACCCCGTAGAGCTCGGCGTTCTGGGAGTCGGTGAACCACGCGGTGTGACGGGTGAGTACCACCTCGTTGATGAAAGCTGCTCCAGTGGTGAACTGATAGCTCGCCAGTACCCGGCCGGAGCGGACATCGACCACGCGTGCGTTACCGGCGGACCCGCCGGCGACGAAGAGCCGTCCGCGACCATCCACCTTGAGCCCCACGGACGGAGTGCCGGGGCCTTCGCTGATGACCTTGCCCTCGCCGGTGGTCAGGCTCGCAGCGTAGATGTCGCCGTCCGCGAGGGAGCCGAAGTAGGCCGTCCGACCCAGGATGGCGATGCCTTCGGGCTGGAATCCGTTGGGTAGCTGGATCGCGTTGACCGGTGTCCTCGACCGGCCGGGTGATCATCGTGGCGGCCGTGCGCCTGGGCCGGACCAGGGGCGAGGCCGGCGGAAAGAGCGATCGCGAGTGGTCTTCCCCCTTGCTCGGATGCTTGAAACCCATCGGACGAGATCTGGGTCTCGACAAGCTCGACCAGCCGAACGGCGCCAACATCGTTCGGACGTTGTTCACCGACTTGTGTTCCGGCGTTGTCAGCGCGGCCAATCTGGCTACCTAGGTTGCCGGTGTGACCAGCAATCGATCCCGGTCGGTGGCGATCCTCGCCGATACCGACAGCCGCTGGAAGTGGGCAGCCCATCTGGCTGGACGGCTGCATCCGTCCACGCCGGTGGCCGGCTTCCAGTTGCTCGGCAGCGTGCCGCCAAGTGGCCGGCAGCTTGCCGAGGCCGGCCTGCAGCCCGGGCAGATCAGGAGCGTGACTGCCGCCGAATTGATCGGCGCGCTGCGCGAACAGCAGCCCGACGTGCTGATCCTGGCCCTGCCCGGTGGTGGGTGCCAGGCGATGCTGCACCTGCTGGCCGCCGCCGAGCTGCCGTCCCGTCCCCTGGTGGTGGCCGGGTACGTCGGCGTGGTCTACGAGAAGGTCGTCGAAGGGTTGCTCCTGCGCGCCGGGGCAGACCTGATCGTCGCGAACAGCCCCGCTGACTACGACCGGTTCCGGCTGGTGCTGAGCGGGGCCGGGGTGGATCCGTCCTGCCTGGTGCTGGGCCGGTTGCCCTTTCTCGGCGACGCCCGGCCGGACCGGCTTACTGCCTCGGCCTCGGACGCCTATACGGTCACCTTCGCCGGCCAGCCCGGGGTGCCGGGCAGTCTTCGCGAGCGTCGCTACCTGATCGAGCGGCTCGCCGAACATGCCCGCCGTCACACTGCTCGGGACGTGCAGGTGAAACTCCGCGCGCTGCCGGGGGAGCGGGTCACCCACGCCGAGCTTTACCCCTATGCCGACCTGGTGCAGGGGCTGGGCGCGTCCCGTCCGCCGAACCTGAAGCTGGCGATGGGTGAGATGGGCGAGGTGCTGGATCGAACCGACCTGCTGGTGACGGTCAGTTCGACCGCGGCTGCCGAGGCGATCCATCGGAGCGTCCCGACGGCCATCCTCACTGACTTCGGGATCCGCGAGTCGCTGGGCAACGCCTACTTCCTCGGGTCCGGCTGCCTGGTCTCCTTCGATGACCTGGACGCGGGCGCCGCCCCGGTAGCCGAGCCCAGGTGGGCGCGGCGACACGGGCTGGGCATCGGCATCGACCAGCTTCCCGGACGGGTGGCAGAGCAACTCGTGCGAAACGGATTGCCGCAGCTGCGACCGTTCTACACGCTCGCGAACGCGCCGGCCCTCTTGCCCGGACTGCTTGCCCGCTACGGCGTCCGTGCCGATGGCCAACCGCTCAGTGGCGGTGCGGCCGGGCCCGGACGGCTGCGCGCGGCGGTGCGGACCAGCGCCCGCACCATGTACCGGCACGGCGCCGAAGTGGTGGCGCCGGCACTGCGGAAGCTGGCCGCAATATGAGCGGCGACGTGCTGGTGGTGATTCCGGCCAGGGGCGGTTCAAAGGGCGTCCCAGGCAAGAACCTTGCCCGGGTCGGCGGGGTGCCACTGGTTGTGCGCGCGATTCGTGCCGCCCAAATGGCCCAGCGCGTCACAGCCGTCGCGGTGTCCACCGACGATCCGACGATCGCCGCGGCGGCCACGGCGGCGGGCGCGATCGCGGTGGAGAGGCCGCCCGACCTCGCCGGTGACGAGGCCACCAGCGAGGCTGCGCTGAGCCATGCCGTCGAGACGCTCTACGGCAGCCACGCCGCGGGGCTGGAGGTGCTGGTCATGGCCCAGTGCACCAGTCCGTTCCTAACCGCCCACGACCTGGACGGGGTGGTCGGTGCGGTGCTGGACGAGGGTGCCGATTCGGCCTTCACCGCCGCGCCATCGCACGCCTTCCTATGGCGGATCGCCACGGAAGCGCACGGCGTCAACCACGACCCGGCAGCGCGGCAGCGCAGGCAGGACCGAGAGCCCGAATGGCTGGAGACCGGAGCGGCCTACGCCATGCGCGGGGCCGGCTTCCGAGCTAATCGGCACCGCTTCTTCGGACGCATCGTGGCTGTGCCCAGCGATCCGGCACGCGTTCTTGAGATCGACGAGCCGGGCGACCTGGCCAGGGCTCGGGCACTCGCGCCGCTGCTCGACGCAGGAACCCGGCCCGCCCCCGGCGAGGTGGACGCGGTGGTGCTCGACTTCGACGGCACCCAAACCGATGACCGTGCCTGGCTGGCAGCGGATGGTACCGAGCGGGTGGCCGTGCATCGCGGCGACGGTATGGGCGTCGCCGCGATGCGCCGCTGCGGACTGCCGGTGCTGATCCTCTCCACCGAGGTGAATCCGGTGGTCTCGGCCAGGGCGGCCAAGCTGGGTGTCGAGTGCCGCCACGGCGTGGCCGACAAGGACAGTGAGCTCGTCGCCTGGCTGGCTGAGCGTGAACTCGACGCCGGGCGGGTGCTGTATCTGGGCAATGACCACAACGATCTGGCCTGCTTCGCGCGGGTCGGCTGGCCGGTGGCGGTCGCGTCCGCCCAGCCTCGCGTCCGGGCGGCTGCCCGGGCGATCACGACCAAGCCCGGCGGCCATGGCGCCGTCCGGGAGATCGCATCCTGGATCCTGCAGGAGGACCAACTGTGAACCAGAACCAGCCCAAGACCGGCATCAACCCTCGACTGCGGCGCATCGGCGACCGCCTGGTGGGGCCGGGTCAGCCGGTGTACATCGTCGGCGAGATCGGTATCAACCACAACGGCGACGTGCGGACTGCGCTCGCCCTGATCGATGCAGCCAAGACCGCAGGCATGGACGCGGTGAAGTTCCAGAAACGCACACCGGAGGTGTGCACGCCCCGTGACCAATGGGACGTGGAACGCGACACTCCGTGGGGTCGGATGACCTACCTGCAGTATCGACACCGGGTGGAGTTCGGCGCCGAGGAGTACCGCCTGATCGACGACCACTGCCGCGACATCGGCATCGACTGGTTCGCCTCGCCGTGGGACGTCGACAGCGTCGACTTCCTCGGGGCGTACGCGCCGCCGGCCTACAAGGTGGCTTCGGCATCGCTTACCGACGACGTACTGCTGCGGGCGATGCGGGCCACCGGGCGAACGATCATCCTGTCGACTGGCATGTCGACACCGGCCCAGATCCGGCACGCGGTCGAGGTGCTCGGCAGCGGCAACATCGTGCTCTGCCACGCGACCAGCACCTATCCAGCGCCACCTGACCAGCTGAACCTGCGCGTGCTGCACACGCTCGCCGCCGAGTACCCGAACGTGCCGGTCGGCTACTCGGGGCACGAAGTGGGCCTGCAGACCACGTTGAGCGCGGTGGCGATGGGCGCGGTGCTGGTGGAGCGGCACATCACCCTCGACCGGGCGATGTGGGGCTCCGACCAGGCCGCTTCGGTCGAGCCCGAGGGCCTGCGCCGGCTGGTCCGCGACATCCGGGTGCTGGAGACCGCGCTCGGCGACGGGGTGAAGCGGGTGTACGACGGTGAACTACAGGCGATGCGCAAGCTGCGCCGAGTGCCCGGGGTGGTCGCCGATAGCGAGTCCGGATCGGAGGTGGCGTGACCGTCCTGGCACTGGTGGAGAGCCCGGCTCAGCTGCTGCATGTCTTGGAGTGGTGCCACCGGCACGCCGCCGCCGAACGCATCCGGCTGGTCGTGTTGGCACCCGTGGACGAACGCACCCGCGTCCAGCTGGCAGCCATGGCCGATTACGCCGGGGAAGAGAACATCGCGGTCGAATGGCACGATCCGCGGACGGCGCTCTCGGCTTCGGCGCGGGTGATCGCCGAACTTCGACCCCAGGTGGCGGACGCGCACACACTGTTGCTTGGCGATCCGTTCTCCGGGTTGATCCAAGCGCTGCTGCCGCGTCCGGGCAATCAGCAGGTGGTCGTGGTGGATGACGGCACCGCGACGCTGGAGTTCGCCGCCCAGCTGGCCGCTGGCGAGCGACTGCGGCGCTGGCATGGCCGTTCGTTCGGTCCGGTGCGCGCAGTTCTGGCCGAACGCGCGCGCCGGTTCTTCGACACCGCCAGGCTGCAGTTGTTCACGGTGATGGCAGTCACCGGGCTGCCGCCGAGCCGAGTGCAGCGCCATTCCTATGCTTGGACGCGGCATCGGTTCGGCCAGGTGCGTACCCGACCCGGCGTGGACGTGATCGGCTCGTCATTGGTGGAGACCGGGGTGGTGCGCCCGGGTGCCTACCTGGACGCGGTGGCTGGCCTTGCCATCGACGGCAGCGCTGGACGGTACTTCGCCCACCGCCGCGAGTCCGCCGAGAAACTGGACCGGATCGCCACTCAGACCGGGCTGGAGATTGTTCGTCCGTCCGTCCCGCTTGAAGTAGAACTCCGCCGCACCCCGGTGGCCGCCCGACTGGCGAGCTTCCCTTCGTCGGTCGGCTACACGCTGCCGCTCGTGCTCGCGGGCAGCGGCGTCCGGATCTCGGTGCAACCGATACCGGAGGAGATGTTTGCCGAAGGCGTCACCCAGCGGGCACGCAGCTTTCTGGCCAGGCTCGGTGACGATGTCCGCACTACGGCGCGAGTGGCGGGACGAGCTCGAGTGGAACTGGCTACTTTGACGTGAAGACCGGCACGATGCCGTCGAACGTGATCGTCATGCCCAGACCGTGGGCCACGATGTAGCCGATGCCGAGCAGCACGCACAGCACCACGAAAGCGAACAGCGAGTAGGCGATCAGCCGACCGAGCAGGTGTGGCTTGAGCTCCACCCCGGCTTCATGGACCTCGGCCTCACCGCCGGTGCCCCACGCCAGCGCGCGGATGCCAAGCGCATAGATGGTGGGCAGGCCGGCGCCGAGCACCACCCCCACCAGTAGGACGCGCCACGAGGCGTCCAGAGCTGCGAATAGCTGATCCATCAGTGCACCCCTCCCGAGACCGGCACCTTGTCCGCGTCCGGCTGCTCGGCGTCCCATTCGTCGTTGACGTTGTGGTGGCCGATCGGATCCTTCTTGGAGTGCCAGCGCATGTACAGCGCGGCCGCACACATCAGGAGGAAGATCGTGGTCGAGCCCAGCCAACCGCCGATGATGTGCCCGATGAACCACATCACCGCGCCCACCAGGCCGGCCAGCGGAAGCGTGGTCAGCCAGGCCAGGCCCATCCGTCCGGCGACGCCCCAGCGCACCTTCGCACCCTTGCGGCCGAGGCCCGAGCCGAGGATCGAGCCGGTGCAGACGTGGGTGGTGGAGAGTGCGAAGCCGAGCTGGCTGGAGGTCAGGATGACCGCTGCGGACGAACTCTCTGCGGCCATGCCCTGCGGCGACGAGATCTCGACCAGGCCCTTGCCCATCGTCCGGATGATCCGCCAGCCACCGATGTAGGTGCCGGACGCGATCGCGACCGCGCAGGCGATCTTCACCCAGAGCGGTACTTCATGGGTCGCCGTCCAATGCCCGGACGCGATCAGCGCGAGCGTGATCACGCCCATCGTCTTCTGCGCGTCATTGGTGCCGTGGGAGAGCGAAAGGAGGGACGCGGTGCCGATCTGGCCCCAACGGAAGCCCGATTCCTGGTACTTCTCCGCCACCCCACGGGTGACCCAGAAGACGAGCTTGGTGCCGATCATCGCGACGATGATGGCAATGGCCGGCGACAGCAGGGCTGGCAGCACCACCTTGCCGATCACGCCGTCGAGCTTCGCGCCTTCACCGACCCACTTAACGCCGCCCCAGCCCATGGCCGCGACCGTTGCGCCGACCAGGCCGCCGAACAGCGCGTGGGAGGAACTGGAGGGCAGGCCCCACAACCAGGTGAGGATGTTCCAGATGATTGCGCCGGCCAGGCCGGCCATCAGGATCAACAACAGGCCGTGGCCACCGTCCGCCATCAGCTCCGGCTTGGGGGTGCCGTCCGGGTTCTGGATCCGGATCACCGCGTTGGTAACCGTGATCGCAACTTCTACCGACAGGAAGGCGCCGACGAGGTTCAGGATCGCCGAAAGGGTCACCGCTGCCTTCGGGGTCAGCGCCTTGGTGGCGATAGAGGTGGCCATGGCATTTGCAGTGTCATGGAACCCGTTTGTGAAATCGAAGGCCAACGCCGTTACAACCACAAGCGACAGGAGTAGAAACTCTGGGGTCACTCCTTCATGGTAGGGGTAACCGGACCAGATTCGGAAAGTGGCCGGTGTCGGCGGGGGAACTCAGGTCGATCTCACAGCCGGCTGCTGGCCTGGAGCGGGGACGCGTCCGAGTGCGTACTGGCGAGGAGCCGCGAACACCTAGAATGAGCGATTGTGAGTTCTCGCATCCTGGCAGCCGTCGCCTGGCCCTACGCCAACGGCCCGCGGCACATTGGCCACGTCTCCGGTTTCGGTGTCCCGTCCGACGTGTTCTCCCGGTACCAGCGAATGGCCGGAAACCAGGTGCTGATGGTGTCCGGCACCGACGAGCACGGCACGGCCATCCAGGTGCAGGCTGATAAGGAGGGACTCACTCCGCAGCAGACCGCCGACAAGTACCACCGGGTGATCGCCGAGGACCTGCAGGCGCTGGGGTGCTCCTACGACCTGTACACCCGCACCACGACACTGAACCACCGCGCGGTCGTCCAGGAGTTGTTCCGGGCGCTGCACGCGAACGGCTACGTGACCGCGAAGGTGCAGCAGGGCGCGATCTCGCCGTCTACCGGACGGACGCTGCCCGACCGCTACATCGAGGGCACCTGCCCGGTTTGCGGATACGACGGTGCCCGCGGCGACCAGTGTGACAACTGCGGACGCCAGCTGGATCCGATCGACCTGATCCGCCCGTTGTCGAAGATCAATGGCGAGGTGCCCAACTTCGTCGAGACCGAACACTTCTTCCTTGATCTGCCTGCGCTCGCCGGGGCGCTGGGCGAGTGGCTGGCGACCCGGACCGACTGGCGTCCGAACGTGATGAAGTTCAGCCTCAACCTGCTCAAGGAACTGCGTCCGCGCGCGATCACCCGCGACCTCGATTGGGGCGTGCCGATCCCGCTGGAGGGGTGGTCGGAAGCGTCGATGAAGCGCATCTACGTGTGGTTCGACGCAGTGATCGGCTACCTGTCGGCGGCAGTGGAGTGGGCACGGCGCTCGGGCGACCCGGACGCGTGGAAGCTCTGGTGGCAGTCTGCTGAGGCGCGCTCGTACTACTTCATGGGCAAGGACAACATCACCTTCCACTCGGTGATCTGGCCGGCCATCCTGCTGGGCGCCAACGGCGAGGGCGATCTGGGCGGGGTCGGGTCGGCGTACTCGCCGCTGAACCTGCCCACAGAGGTGGTCTCTTCGGAGTACCTGACCATGTCGGGATCGAAGCTGGCATCCTCCCGCGGGCACGTGATCTACGTCCGCGACTTCCTGGCCGAGTTCGGGCCGGACGCGCTGCGCTACTTCATCGCGGTGGCCGGCCCGGAGAACCAGGACACGGACTTCACCTGGGAGGAGTTCGTGCGACGCAACAACTTCGAGCTGGCGAACGAGTGGGGCAACCTGGTGAACCGCTCCATCTCGATGGCGCACAAGAACGTCGGGGCGATTCCGGTTGCTGGGGAGCTGACCGACGCTGATCGGGAGCTGCTTTCAGCTTCGGCTGCGGCGTTCGACGTGGTCGGCGACCTGTGGGGCCGCTGCAAGTTCAAGCAGGCGACGTCCGAGGCGATGCGGGTGGTCGGGCTGGCCAACAAGTACCTGTCCGAGCAGGAGCCGTGGAAGCTGAAGGACGATCCGGTCCGTCGGGACACCGTGCTGCATGTCGCGCTGCAGGTGGTTTCGGACTGCAACACGCTACTCACCCCGCTGCTGCCGCATGCGGCGCAGAAGGTGTTCGAGGCTTTGGGTGGCGAAGGGGTTTGGGCGGCGCAGCCGGAGCTGAAGCTGGTCTCCGAGGAGGGTGGCGCCGAGTATCCGGTGCTGACCGGCGACTACACGTGCCAGCAGGCGAGGTGGGCCTCGGCGCCGATCGAGGCCGGTCGTCCGCTGCAGAAGCCGACCCCCCTGTTCACGAAGCTCGACGAGACCCTGGGCCAGACCGGTCCCACTTGGGCCCCGATCGCCTGAGCCGCCGTCTCGTCCGCCCACTGCCTCCTCCAACCGCAAACGGGACAGTTGTGGCCCGTCTGGGGATCCAGCGCTCCAGCTTGTTCAGGACGTGAACGCGTCGGGCCGGAGTCATGACGCTTGCCTTGACTACGTCCGTGCCTCGCTCGGGCAGCTTGGGCACGGACTTAAGGGCCCCTGCCAGCCTCGAAGGCGCATCGCCTGCCAGACCTGCAACGCCACGGCACATGGCTGGCCGCGGACGTCCGCGCTGCCGTAGCGAAGCGTTCGATACTCCAGCAGGGAGTGAGCGTTGTCACGATGGAGATCGCGAAACGACGAGAACGAGTCCTCATGGCCCAGCCGGCCGTCCAGTTCTACCAAGAGCGACTGCTCGTCGTAGGTCACGTCGGTTCGGGTACCAGCGGAGAGCCGATCCTGCCGGTTTCCCGCGGGCAGTCGATGGGCACGCTCCACATCCTCGCGATAGACGTACTCGAGGTTGCTCTCGATGCCGGTCAGGTCGTCCAAGATGTCCTTGAAATCGGTTCGGTGACGAACTCGACGCCGTTCGTCGAGGGTCTGGCGGACGCGGCGCAGGGTCGTCAGTCGCAGCCGCGTGGCGTCCGACAGCACACCCACCAAGCCCTCGACTTCGAGGTTCTGCCCAACGTCGATCAGGGCGTCTTCGACCCGTATTCGCACAGGCAGTCCACGGCCGCGATCCACGCGCCCGAGATGGTCACGCTTGATGATCGCTGACGTCGGGGGACGCGGACGACGGTCGGCGGGCACCCAGATGACGATTCGATCCACTCGAAGATCAAGTCCGTGCAACCAGAGCGCGGCCGCTCCGCCGATTGCGTAGGGCGTGCCTGCTTGAAGGGCTGCGGTCCACACCTCCTTGAGTAGGGACTCGTGCCCTGGCGCGATGTCGAAGAGCCCGTTTCGACGCCGCTGCCAGTGACCGTCCCGAACCAACCGGTTGACGGTCTTGCGACTGACGGCGCTGTCATCGACCTGCTGGATGGTGACCAGGTCGGATTGCTCCATCGCGAGACTCTGTAGCTGGTTGGGTTTCGGTCCAGAACGGTGCACGCGTTGATCCTGCTGCGCAGTCTGCGCCGATGAAACTGGCATCGAAAGAATTGTGGATAGGGGTTTTCGTTATCCACAGTTCTGAGTTAGGTGACGCACCCTGAGTAGGGATGCACCCGCCGCAAGCTGGACACATGTGTCCCAGGACGGGCACCAACTGTCCAGCTTGCGCACGGTGGCCGCCGGGGGTTTGCCGGCGAGTTCGCAAGGTGGACACATGCGTCCCAGGACGGGCCAGAACTGTCCAGTTTGCGAGAGGTGGCGGGCCGGAGCGCGACGCGGGGCTGCGGCGGGGTCAGGTGGGTGGCGGCTCAGGTGTGGGTGAGCGCGGTGATGGCGGCCTTCATGCGCATCGGGGTGAAGCCGGCGGCCAGAGCTTTGCGCTTCAGCGCGGGCTGGGCGCGGCATAATGCCCAGCCGCGCTGGAACAGGATCAGCGGTGGCTTGCGCTTCTTCGCCAGGTCGCGGCGCAGGCGCAGCCAGAACACCATCGCGGCCGGCCGGTCGAGGTAGATCGCCTCAGCCTGCAGACCAGCGGCCCGACAGTGCGCCAGGAACTCGATCGCGAAGATGCCTTCCGCGGTCAGGCACTGGGCATTTCCAAGGCGCACCTCGTGGGTGCCCACGCGGCGCGACTCCGAGATCGAGTACGCCGGGGCGACCAGGCGTCCGGTGGCCAGCAGTTCCTGCAGCCCGGCGACTGCGCCGGCCGCGTCCCAGCAGCGAGGATCGTCCCAGTCCGTGATGCCGTAGTCGGTCTTCGGTAGGTCGGGATGGTCAGCATCGAAGTAGTAGTCGTCGAGGCGCAGGGACGGCACCCCGGCCGCATGTGCCAGCCGCGACTTCCCGCTCCCGGACGGCCCGGCGACCAGCACCAACCTTGGTTGGCCGGACGGACTCACAGGCCCAGAGCCGCAGCCATATCCTGCCGTGCCGCAGCCATCACCTCCGCCGCGCGCGCCCTGGCCGCGTCGAGGTCCTGGCTCGCATCCACCGGCAGCTTCACCTGCAGGTAGCACTTCAACTTCGGCTCGGTTCCGGAGGGACGCACCACCACGCGCACCGACTCACCCTCGAACAGCATTCCGTCCGTGGGGGGCAGTTCCGCCGAGCCGGACGCCAGGTCGCGCGCCGAAACCGCCTCGCCGGCCAGCACCGATGGCGGCATCGACCGCACCCGGGCCATCGCGTCCGAGATCAACGACAGGTCCGCAACCCGGAATGACAGCTGCGAAGTTAGGTGCAAGCCGTAGGTGCGAGCGATCTCGTCCAGCCGATTGGCGATGGTCTCGCTGGCCGCCCTCAGCCGGGCCACCAGGGCCAGCACCCGTACCAGGGTGGTGATGCCATCCTTGTCCGGCACCGCGGACGCGTCCGTGCAGTAGCCGATCGCCTCCTCATAACCGAAGGCCATGCCCGGCACCCGCCCGATCCATTTGAACCCGGTCAGGGTGGTCGCGAACGGCTGGCCGTGGGCCGCAGCCATTGTGCCCAACAGCGTCGAGGACACCACCGAGCATGCAAAGGTGCCGGCCACGCCCTGGCGCAGCAGATCGTCGGCCAGCAGGGCGCCGAGTTCGTCGCCGGTCAGCATCCGCCAATCGCCGTCGATCACGGCCGCGATCGCGCAGCGGTCGGCGTCCGGGTCATTGGCGATTGCCACATCGGCGCTCACCTCGCGGGCGAGTGCGAGAGCGAGGTCGATCGCGCCCGGCTCCTCGGGATTGGGAAACGCCACCGTCGGGAAGGCCGGATCGGGAGCGATCTGCTCGCTCACCCGGGCGGGCTCGCCGAAGCCACAGGCAGCCACCACTGCGTCGACGACCGCTGCGCCCACGCCGTGCATGGCGGTGTACACCCAGTTCAGCTCGCGCGGTGCATCCGCCGGCACCAGGGACGCGGCCCGGGCCACGTAGGCCGCGACGAGGTCGTCGCCCACCAGCGGGTAGTCGTCGCTGCGAGCGATGTCGGCCAGCGGACGGGCCGCCACCGCGGCGATCTCGGCCGCGATCTCGGCATCGGTCGGCGGGATGATCTGCGAGCCGTCCCCGAGATAGACCTTGTAGCCGTTGTCCTGCGGCGGGTTGTGGGACGCGGTGACGACCACCCCGGCAACGCAGTCGAAGTGCCCGATCCCGAAGGCCACCACCGGGGTCGGCAGCGGACGCGAACACAGCAACGGCAGCAACCCGGCGCCGGCAAGGATCTCGGCAGTGTCGCGGGCGAACACTTCGGAGTTGTAGCGGGCGTCATAGCCGACGACCACGCGTCCGCCGGTCAGCCCGCGCGCGTTCAGGTAGGCGGCGAGCCCAGCGGCGGCCTGGCTGACCACTACCCGGTTCATCCGGGCCGGGCCAGGGCCCAATGGGCCGCGCAGCCCGGCGGTGCCGAACTCCAGCGGTCCGGCGAAGGCGTCCGCCAGTTCCGCCGCGGCGGCGGTGTCACCGGCGTCCGCCCTAGCGAGCAGGTCGTCAAGGGCAGCGGCCGTGGCCACGTCCGGATCCTGCTCGCGCCAGGCCGCCAGCTGATCGCGAAGCGTTGCGTCCATGATCTCTCCTAGAAGCGTTCGAGGAGTCCGGCGAGCAGCCCGCGCAGGCGCGGCTCGGCGGCCTTGCCGGCGGCGATCACCTCGGCGTGCTCCAACGGGGTGGGGGAGATGCCTGCGGCGGCGTTCGTCACCAGCGAGATGCCGAGCACCTCCAGTCCGGCTTCGCGCGCGGCGATGGTCTCGAGTGTGGTCGACATGCCGACCAGGTCACCGCCGAGCACTTTGGCCATGCGGACTTCGGCGGGGGTCTCGTACTGCGGCCCGCGGAACTGGATGTACACACCCTCTGCCAGCGACGGATCGACCTCGTGCGCAAGCTCGCGCAACCGCAGCGAGTATGCCTCGGTCAGATCGATGAAAGTAGCCCCGGCCAAGGGAGACGCATTGGTCAGGTTGATGTGGTCGCGGATCAGCACCGGCGTCCCTGGCGCCCAATCGGGGTTCAGGCCACCGCAGCCGTTGGTCAGCAGGATCATCTTCGCGCCGGCGGCAGCGGCGGTCCGCACGCCGTGGACGACCGGCTCGACGCCGCGTCCCTCATAGAAATGGGTGCGTCCGGTGAACAGCGCGGCTGTCTTGCCCGCGGGCGTGCGGATCAGCTTGAGGGCGCCGCCGTGGCCGGCGACGACGGGCTTGGCGAAGCCGGGCAGATCCGCGAGCTCGCAGTCGCCGATCGCCTCACCAAGGCCGACGGCCGCACCGGACCATCCCGACCCAAGCACCAGGGCCAGATCGATGGCCTCTATTCCAAAGCGCTCCAGCAGTGCGGACGCGGCCGATCGGGCCAGCGATTTTGGGTCGGTTTCGGTCACCTACACGACTATAACGATGCGTCCTCTTCGGTGGACGTGCCGTCGGCATCTTCTTCGATTTCGTAGGTCACCAGGCGACGTTTCGGCTGGCGGCGGACGGTCACCAGGAGCGCTGCGAACAGCCCCAGCCAGATCAGCACCTGTCCGGGATGGACGGCGGCCCGCGGGCCGACCAGGTATGCCCAGACGATCAGGGCAAGCCCGAGCAGTGCCAGCCCGGCGCCGACCAGCAGCGCGGCGCGGCCACGCGGGCCCGGCGGACGCTCAGCACCCAGGTGCAGGATGCCGATGCCCGCGGCCACCGAGACCGAGAGCGGCAGGGCGCTCAGCTCAAGCAGCACCGACTGGACGGCGTTGGCCTCCGGCAGGCCGATCACCACCATGGCGACGCTGACGACGACGCCGGCCAGGGCGACTGCGGCGAGAAGAATGCGAGGCACCGGACGAGACTAACCGCCAAGGCCGACAACGTGCGCGGGCCGCGTGCAAGAATTCCGGCGTGACGAAGGTGGTGATCATCGGTGGCGGACCCGGCGGCTACGAGGCGGCGCTGGTCGGCCGGCAACTGGGCGGCAACGTGACGCTGGTGGAGCGGCGCGGCCTGGGTGGTTCGGCGGTGCTCACCGACGTGGTGCCGTCCAAGACCCTGATCGCCGCGGCCGAGGTGATGTCGAAGATCCGCAGCGCCGAGGAGTTGGGACTGCGCCTGCTCGACGACACCCGCCACCTCGACACCGCGGTCGGGATCGATCTGGGCGCCGTCCACGCCCGCATCCGTGGGCTGGCCCGCGCGCAGTCCGACGACATCGCCGAGCGGCTGCGCGCCGAGGGCGTCCGGATCATCAACGGAACCGGACGGCTGGACGGACCGCAGCGCGTCGTCGCCGAGAGCGCCGATGGCGTCGAGACCCTGGACGCGGACATCGTGCTGCTCGCCACTGGGGCGCACCCGCGGGAACTCGACACCGCGCGCCCGGACGGGAAGCGGATCTTCACCTGGACCCAGATCTACGACCTCGACGAACTGCCCGACCACCTGATCGTGGTGGGCTCGGGCGTCACCGGTGCCGAATTCGCCAGCGCCTATCAGGCGCTGGGGGTGAAGGTGACCCTGGTTAGCTCACGTGACAAGGTGCTGCCCGGCCAGGACCTGGACGCGGCCACGGTGATCCAGGACGTATTCGAGGGCAGCGGCATGACCGTGCTGAATCAGGTGCGCGCGGTTGGCGCCGAGGTCCGCGGCGAGCGGGTGGTGGTGACGCTGGCGGACGGCGCCGAAGTCGTCGGTTCGCACTGCCTGATGGCCGTGGGCGCGATTCCGAACACCGCCAGCATCGGGCTGGCCGAGGCCGGGGTGACGGTAAACAGCGGCGGCTACATCACGGTCGACCGGGTGTCACGCACATCGGCCCGCGGGGTCTACGCGGCGGGCGACTGCACCGGGGTGTTCGCGCTGGCGTCCGTGGCGGCCATGCAGGGACGGATCGCGATGTGGCACGCGCTGGGGGATTCGGTGGCGCCGCTGGACCTGCGGACGGTCTCGTCGAATGTCTTCACCGCGCCGGAGATCGCCACGGTGGGAGTCAGCCAAGCCGACATTGAGGCCGGCAAGCTGAACGCCCTGATCATGACGCTGCCGTTGCGATCGAACGCGCGCGCCAAGATGCAGGCGCTGCGCGACGGTTTCGTGAAGGTGTTCTGCCTGCCGACCACGCGGATCGTCGTCGGGGGAGTGGTGGTGGCGCCTTCGGCATCGGAGCTGATCCACGTGCTCTCGGTTGCCGTGCGCCACAAGCTGACCGTCGACCAGTTGGCCGAGGCGTTCACGGTCTATCCGTCGTTGTCGGGCTCGCTGGCCGAGGCTGCACGGCGGCTGCACGGGCACTCGTCCGAGCAGGTCATCGTCTACTGAAGCGGAGTCTCGACAGGCTCGACCAGCCGAGGTTAGGGCTTACCGCGCGATGGACGCCGGATCGGCGAGCAGTTCGCCGAAGGCCAGGCCCGCGGCACCAACCATGAGCAGGTTTTCGCCCAGTTCGGCCGCGGTGATCGAGACGCCCTCCATGGACGGGGTGAGGGTCGCGTCCTTCACTGTTCGTTCAAGTAATACACGGTCGTACTCAGCCAGGGTGGCCAGGAAGCCGCCGAGGGCCACGACCTGCGGGTTGAGCACGTTGATGGCGGCCGCGATGGCCGTGCCGAGATGCCCGAGCTGGCGGCGCACCACCGTGGCCACTGCGTCCGAGCGGTCGGCCAGCAGCGCTTCGCTGAACTCGCCGGGCGTGACCCTGGCCAGGCCCAAAACGGTCTGCAGTTCGTCTCTGGTGACCTCGGCCTCCAACGTCCCGGCGATGCCGGCGGAGTCGCGCACCGATGAGCTGGACACGCGGATGTGCCCGAGTTCGCCCGCGTAACCGGCACTGCCGCCCAGTAGCCGACCGCCGGCGATTACGCCGCCGCCGATGCCGGAGGCACCGCCGTTGAGGTAAATCAGATTGCTCTTCCCGCGTCCGGCGCCGAAAGAATGCTCGGCCAGTGCGCCCAAGGCCGCATCGTTGGCCACCCGGACGCGATAGCCGGTGGCCGCAGCGAGCGGCTCAGCAAAGGGCTCGTCGTGCCAGCCGAGATGCGGAGCGTTACGGACCAGGCCGTCGTGAGTGCGTACCTGGCCGGGCAGCGCGACCCCGATGCCGACCACCAGCAGGCCATCGAGCTCGAGTTGCATGCCGGCCAGGACCGCTGCGGTGATGCTGATCAACTCGGACGCGGTCGGAATGCGGTCGTACTCGTGCCGGATCACCCGCCGGACGTTCCCGTCCAGCCCGACCAGGCCGATCGTGAGCGCGTCAATCTCCGGGTTCACCGCGATTGCGGTCACCTCGGGACGGATGCTGACCACCGGGCTGGGGCGGCCGACCTGGCCGATCGGGTCAGGATCGCTCTCCGCGACCAGACCCAGCTCCACCAGGTCGGCGACCAGGCTGGCGATGGTGGAGCGGTTGCGTCCGGTGCGCTTGCTCAGAGCCGCGCGGGACGCCGGGCCGTGGTGGTAGAGGATGCCGAGGGTCGCCGCGAGGTTGCTCCGCCGGACGCCCTCGGTGGTCACTGCTGGCATGGCATCCTCTCCTCGACGTGGCCTAGACGGCCCTTTGTCGGTCAAGGCAACCTAAGCAGACTCTTCGACATGTGGACCGCTGACACGCTCGCCGCACGGTGACCCCCGGTAGTCGGCCCGCGGTGATTCGCCGCTTCGAACGATGGACAAGCAGGCTCTCGAAGAGATATGTTGTGGCTCACAACATTCACTCACTGCGGAGAGATGGGATTCTTTCGATGACTACTACGCCGGCCCCGTCGGACAAGTTCACCTTCGGCCTCTGGACGGTCGGCTACAACGGCACCGACCCGTTCGGCGGCCCGACCCGGCACCCGCTCGACGTGGTGCACGTGGTCGAGAAGCTGGCCGAGTACGGCGCCTACGGCCTCACCTTCCACGACGACGACCTGTTCGCGTTCGGTTCGACCGACGCCGAGCGCCGCAACCAGATCGACCGGCTGAAGGCGGCCTGCGCGGCGACCGGCCTGAAGGTGCCGATGATCACCACCAACCTGTTCAGCGCCCCGGTGTTCAAGGACGGCGGCTTCACCTCCAACGACCGCGAGGTGCGCCGCTTCGCGCTGCGCAAGGTGCTGCGCAACCTTGACCTCGCCAACGAGGTGGGTGCGAAGACCTTCGTGATGTGGGGCGGCCGCGAGGGCGCCGAGTACGACCAGGCCAAGGACATCCGTTCGGCTCTGGAGCGCTACCGCGAGGCCGTGAACCTGCTGGCCCAGTACGTGCTCGACCAGGGTTACGACCTGAAGTTTGCGATCGAGCCCAAGCCGAACGAGCCCCGGGGCGACATCCTGCTGCCGACCCTCGGCCACGCCCTTGCGTTCATCGAGACCCTCGAACACCCTGAGCTGGTCGGTCTGAACCCCGAGGTCGGGCACGAGCAGATGGCTGGACTGAACTTCCAGGCGGGGATCGCGCAGGCGCTCTACCACGGCAAGCTCTTCCACATCGATCTGAACGGCCAGCGCGGCATCAAGTACGACCAGGATCTGGTCTTCGGGCACGGCGACCTGCACAACGCCTTCGCGCTGGTCGACCTCCTGGAGAACGGCGGTCCAAACGGCGGGCCGGCGTACGAGGGCATGCGGCACTTCGACTACAAGCCCTCGCGCACCGAGGACGAGACCGGCGTCTGGGATTCGGTCCAGGCCAACATGCGCACCTACCTGCTGCTCAAGGAGCGCGCCGCGGCCTTCCGCGCCGATCCGGAGGTGCAGGAAGCGCTGGCTGCGGCCAAGGTCACAGAGCTCGCAGTGCCCACGTTGGGCGATGGTGAGGGCTACGCCGAGCTGCTCGCGGACACGTCCGCCTACGAGGAGTTCGACTCGGCCGCCTACCTGGGTGGCAAGGGCTTCGGCTTCGTCCGGCTGCAGCAGCTGGCCACCGAACACCTGCTCGGCGCCCGCTGAGCCATGGCACGGGTGATCGGGGTCGACTCTTCGACCCAAAGCTGCAAGGTCGTGGTGCGCGACTCCGAGTCGGGGGCGCTGCTCGCGTCCGGACGGGCGTCGCACCCGGCCGGGTCTGAGGTCGACCCCGCTCACTGGTGGACGGCGTTGCAGGCAGCACTGGCGCAGGCCGGCGGCTTGGACGACATCGCCGCGGTGAGCATCGCCGGCCAGCAGCACGGCATGGTCGTACTCGACGCGGACGGACGGGTGATCCGTCCGGCGCTGCTGTGGAACGACACCCGCTCGGCCGGCGCCGCCCGCGACCTGATCGCCGAAGTCGGCGCGGACGAGTTCGTCCGTCGGACGGGTTCGGTGCCGGTGGCCTCGTTCACCATCACCAAGCTGCGCTGGCTGCGGGACGCCGAGCCCGAGAACGCGGCGCGGGCGGCTGCGGTGGCGTTGCCGCACGACTGGCTCACCTGGCGACTGCGCGGGTACGGCCCGGCTTCGGAATCGGACCTTGGCCCGGTGCTGGAAGAGCTGGTCACCGACCGGTCGGACGCATCCGGCACCGGCTACTGGTCGCCGTCCTCGGACGCCTACGATCGCGACCTCTTGGTGCGAGCGCTGGGCCACGAAGCGCTGCTGCCGCGGGTGCTGGCGCCCCTGGAGAGCGTGCCCGGCCCCGGTTTCCTCGTCGGTCCTGGGGCCGGTGACAACGCCGGTGCCGCGCTCGGTCTGGGTGCACGCGCCGGCGACGTGGTGGTCTCGCTCGGCACCAGCGGCACGGTCTTCGCCGCGGCGGAGGTGCCGGCAGCGGACGCGTCCGGCGCGGTCGCGGGCTTCGCGGACGCCACCGGCGGATTCCTGCCGCTGGTCTGCACGCTCAATGCGGCGCGCGTGCTGGATGTGGTCGCCGGACTGCTGGGTGTCGACCACGACGAGTTGGCCCGGCTGGCCCTGGACGCCGGGCCGGGCGCCGGGGGAGCGGTCCTGGTGCCCTACTTCGAGGGTGAGCGGACGCCGAACCTTCCGGACTCGACCGCCACGCTCTCCGGGCTCACGCTGGCCAACACCACCCGCGCGAATCTGGCCAGGGCTGCGGTCGAGGGCATGCTCGGCGGTCTCGGTGCCGGCTTGGACGCCGTCCGGGCGCAAGGTGCGCGGATCGACCGGGTGCTGCTGATCGGCGGCGCCGCGGCGAGCCCGGCGGTGCAGGCCGTTGCCGCACAGGTCTTCGACGCCCCCGTCGAGATGCCCTCGCCGGGTGAGTACGTGGCCGACGGTGCCGCGCGCCAAGCCGCCGGCATACTGGGTGGAGCGTTCCCGGATTGGCCGGTCGAGCTGATCGGCGCGCCCGCGCCCGACCCGCGTCCCGAGATCAGCGAGCAGTACGCCGCGGCCGCGTCCCGCTACCTGTAGCGCGGTAGGTCTCCAAGGTTCACGCCAGAAGGTTCACGCCAGCGATCCGGACGCTTGCCGGGGAACATTCACCGGCAAACGTCCGGATCGCTGGCGTGAACCGTGCTGACACGGCAGCACCGGCCGGCTACCTCAGCCGGAAGCAGCGTCAGGTCGGGTCGACGATCTCCAGCAGCGCCTGGCCGGAGGCCACCGAATCGCCGACGGCGGCGGACAGGTTGGCCACGATGCCGGCGCGGTGTGCGGTGATCGGCTGCTCCATCTTCATGGCCTCCAGCACCACGACGAGATCACCCTCGTTGACCTCGTCGCCGTTCATCACCGCGACCTTCACGATCGTGCCCTGCATCGGGGCGGACAGCTCGTTCGAGGAGGGCGCCTTGGCTTTCGCGCCGCCCGTGCTCCGCTTGACCGGACGCTTCGCCGTGGCGGCCTTCACCACCGGCGCGGCCAGCGAACTCGGCAGCCGCACTTCGAGGCGACGGCCGTTCACCTCGACCACGTAGGTGTTCTTCTCGGTCTCCTCGGCCTCGCCCATTTCGCCCACGTATGGCGCGATCTCGTTGACGAACTCGGTCTCGATCCAGCGGGTGTGCACGCCGAAGTGCCCGTCCGCGGCCACGTATGCCGGGTCGTCCAGAACCACCTTGTGGAACGGGATCACCGAAGGCATGCCTTCCAGCGTGGTCTCGGCCAGCGCGCGCCGCGCCCGGGCCAGAGCCTGCGGACGGTCTGCGCCGGTGACGATGATCTTGGCCACCAGCGAGTCGAACGAGCCCGGCACGGCCATGCCCGCCAGGTAGCCGGAATCGACGCGGACGCCGGGTCCGGTCGGGGGCACCCAGGCGGTCACCGTGCCCGGAGCCGGCATGAAGTTGCGGCCGGCGTCCTCTGCGTTGATCCGGAACTCGATCGAGTGCCCGCGCAGCGACGGGTCGGCATACCCGAGCTCTTCGCCGTCAGCGATCCGGAACATCTCGCGCACCAGGTCGATGCCCGAAACCTCCTCCGACACCGGGTGCTCCACCTGCAAGCGAGTGTTCACCTCGAGGAAGGAGATCCGTCCGTCCTGGGCGACCAGGAACTCGCAGGTGCCGGCGCCGATGTAGCCGGCCTCCTTCAGGACGGCCTTCGAAGCCGTGTAGAGAATCTCGATCTGCTCGTCGTTCAGGAACGGCGCAGGCGCTTCCTCGACCAGCTTCTGGTGCCGACGCTGCAGCGAGCAGTCCCGCGTGGAAACCACGACGACGTTGCCATGTGCGTCGGCCAGGCACTGGGTCTCCACGTGCCGCGGACGGTCGAGGTACTGCTCGACGAAGCACTCGCCGCGACCGAAAGCGGTGACCGCCTCGCGGGTGGCCGACTCGAACAACTCGGCGACCTCACCGAGATCGCGGGCCACCTTGAGGCCGCGACCGCCACCGCCATAGGCGGCCTTGATCGCGATGGGCAGTCCGTACTCCTTGGCGAAGGCGACCACTTCGTCGGCTCCGGCGACCGGGTCGGGCGTGCCGTGCACCAGCGGCGCCCCGACCTTCTGCGCGATGTGGCGCGCCTTCACCTTGTCGCCGAGCGCGTCGATGGCCGCGGGCGGCGGGCCGATCCAGGTGAGCCCGGCGTCGATGACGGCCTGGGCGAAGTTCGCGTTCTCTGCGAGGAAGCCGTAGCCGGGATGGACGGCGTCCGCCCCGGAACGCGCGGCGATCTCGAGGATCTTCGCGACATCAAGGTAGGTATCGGCCGGCGTTTGCCCGTTCAGTGCGAAAGCTTCGTCCGCCAGCTTCACGAACAGCGAGTCCGCGTCCGGGTCGGCGTAGATGGCGACGCTGCCCAGGCCCGCGTCGCGCGCTGCCCGGACGACCCGGACGGCGATCTCGCCGCGATTGGCCACAAGCACTTTGGTGATCGGCATTGACTCCTCCTGGAAACCCTGCTGTCAACTGTTGCGGAGTCTAGTGACCAAGCCCGCAACAGCGGGACGGATTCGCGCACCCATCTGCGGAGTGGACGCAACTCCCGGCCGCCAGGGCTGGTGTGACGTTCTGGCGGCCAAACCGGCGCCGGTTACGTCGCTGGGTGCGGCGCCGGTGCAATGCTGATCCAGTGACCAGTAGCCACAGCCGCGCCTGGCGGGACGGCGTCGAGATCGCAGCCGACTTTCCGCTGACCGAGCTGGACCAGTGGCTGGCCGCTCCCGGTGTGCTGGTCTGGTTCGACCTGCTCCAGCCCGATCGCACCCTTTTGGACACGCTCGCTGCAGAGCTCAGCCTTGACCCACTGGCGGTGGAGGACGCGGTCGAACCGCGCGAGCGGCCCAAGGCGTCCATGCATGCGACCCACGTGTTCCTCACCTGCTACGCGACTGGCTTCGCGCGTCTGGACGGGGCCAGTGTGGAGCTGGCGCTCGGCCGGGTTTCCGCCTTCGTGCTGCCGAACGCGTTGATCACCGTGCGCCCGGACGATCGGGTGGACATGGACGACGCGTTGGCCCGGTGGACGGACGACGGCCTGCTCGGGAACGGTGTGGCCGCGTTGGTGCACGGCCTGCTCGACCAGCTCGTGGACGGGCACTTCGACACCATCGAGACCATGGACGACATGCTGGAGAGCCTGGAAGACCTGCTCTTCGACCCGGCGATGAAGACCCGTGTCGTCCAGCAACGAGTGTTCGGGCTGCGCAAGGCGCTGGTGCAGTTGCGGCGGGTGGTGCTGCCGATGCGCGAAGTCGTCACCACCGTCCGGCGGTTCCACACCGAAGGGGATCGCGCCACCTCGCCGGAGCTCGCCGGCCACTTCAACGACCTCTACGACCATGTGATCCGGGCCGCCGAATGGACCGAGAGTCTGCGCGACATGGTCACCAGCGTGTTTGAGACCAACCTCTCGCTTCAGGACGCCCGGCTCAACGAGGTGATGAAGAAGCTGGCTGCGTGGGCGGCGATCATCGCGGTGCCGACCGCGGTCACGGGCTGGTTCGGCCAGAACCTGCCCTACCCGGGCTACATGGCCGAATGGGGACTCTGGCAGAGCGCCGCGCTGATCCTGGTCGGCTCAATCGGCTTGTACATCCTGTTCCGCAAGGTCGACTGGATCTGACCGAGCCGCCAGGCGCCCGTCCGATAGCTCGGCTCCGGCGCGGCTCCCGCTCGCAAACGACTGGTGGGTTGGATGGCGAAGGCTTGGATAGGGGGAAGCGAGGGGGGGTTAGCATTCGCAAATGACCTTGACGCAGGACGTGCTCGGCTTCACCCTGCTGGCTGCCGTGGTCACGCTCACGCCCGGGCTGGATACCGTCCTGGTGCTGCGCCAGGCCTTGCGTGGCCGCCGCGCGGTGGCTTTCGCCGCCGGCCTCGGCATCTGTGTGGGCTGTCTGGTCTGGGGAGTCGCCGCCGCCACCGGCCTGGCTGCGTTGTTCGTCGCGTCCCAGACTGCCTACCTGGTGCTGAAATGGGCCGGAATCGCCTTCCTGCTCTATCTCGCCTACAGCTATCTGCGGGCGGCGATCCGCGGCGATTCGCACTTCGACACCTCCGGCGGCGGCACGGACACCGTCCGCGAGGCGTTCATGAAGGGGTTGCTGACCAACCTGCTGAACCCGAAGATCGCCGTCTTCTACGTCACGGTGCTCCCGCTGTTCCTACCGGCCGGCTACCCGCCAGCGGCCATCGGCGCACTGCTGGCCGGTATTCACGCGGTGCTCGGAATGGTCTGGTTCACCGTCGTGATCCTCGGTGCGAACGCGTTACGCGGCTTCCTCACCGCTGGACGCGGCCCGCGGATCATCGACGCCGCGGCCGGCACCGCCATGCTCGGTTTCTCAGTGGTACTCGGGCTGGAGCACTAGGCGGGGTTGATCCGGACGGCGTCCACGGCTGCGTCCGGAAGCTCCACGGCCAGCCGGACGGCGCGGGCCACCGCTGCCGGGTCGAGGTGCACCTCAGGGTGGTAGACGCGACCTTCGAGGGCGGCGAGTTCGGCCTGCATGTCGGTGGCCACCCGTCCGGGGTGAAGCGAGGTGACCCGGACGCGTCCGCGCTCCTCGCCACGCAGCGAATCGGCCAGCGCGGTCAGGGCGAACTTGGACGCAGCGTACGCGGAGAATCCCGGATGGGCGGTCAGGCCGGCGCCGGAGTTGATGAACACCACCAGGCCGGTCGCCGCGCGTAATGCAGGCAGCAGCAGCCGGGTGAGGTTCGCCGGGGCGATCACGTTCAGTTCCAGCAGTGCGCGCCACTGATCGGTCGTCGACTCCGCCAGCGGGCCGTAGGCGACCAGCCCGGCCGAGTGCACCAGCACGTCCAGTTTGTCGATTCCGGCTACTGCTGCCGTGACCGCTGCTGCATCGGTCAACTCGGCCAGGAATGGCTCGGCTGACTCCAGTTCAGCCACCACGGCGGCGACCCGGGTGGCGTCGCGACCACCGACCAGCACGTGGTGCGTGGCCGACAATGCGAGCGCGATTTGGCGTCCGATTCCCTTGGACGCGCCGGTGACCAACGCGACCGGACGGTTCACCGGGATGCTCATGCAAACACCGCGATCGCCAGCGGAATCACCCAGGCCACGGCGAGCCCCTGCAGCATCCGATCCCCGAGAACGACCTCTTCCGGTTCCCCGGCTTTGCCCTGATCGATCTTCATGGCGTAGCGCAGTACCGCAAGGGTGAACGGCGCGATCGAGATCGCAGCCCAGGGCACGCCCCAGGCCGATCCGCCGCCCTGTTCGAACGCCCAAAGGCTGTACGACATGATCACCACGGCGATCGAAACCGACCAGACCTCGCGCAGGTACGACTTGGTGTAGCGCTCCAGGCTGGCCCGCGTGCCGGCTTTGTGGCCGAGTTCGCTCAGCTCGGAGTACCGCTTGCCGGCCACCATGAACAGTGAGCCGAAGGAGGCCACCAGCAGGAACCACTGGGACAGTTCGATGCCGGACGCGACGCCGCCGGCCACCGCGCGCAGCAGGAAGCCGGCCGCGACCATGGCCAGGTCGATGATGGGCTGGTTCTTGAGGAAGAGTGAGTACAGCACCTGCAGCACCCAGTAGAAGGCGAGGGTCGCGCCGAGCAGCGGCGCCACCCAGAAGCCGATAGCGAACGCGGCGGCAGCGGTGATCGCGGCCAGCACGTAGGCGAGGTTCGAACTGAGTTCGCCCGCGGCGATCGGCCGGAAGCGCTTGGTCGGATGCAGCCGGTCGGCTTCGATGTCGCGGCTGTCGTTGATCAGGTAGATGGACGCGCTGACCAGGCTGAACCCGACGAAGGCCCACAGCGTGGCGATCAGCACCGGGGTTTCGAAGAGCCGGCCGGCCGCGACCGGAGCCGCCAGCACCAGGACGTTTTTCACCCACTGCTTGGGCCGCATCGCCCGCAACCAGGCGGGAAGCAGTGCGGCCTTCGGGGCCACTTCAGGCAGATTCGCATTCGACATAGCGGCACAAGGCTACCGGGCACGACTGACACTCCGTCGACGGGCTGTCTCTCGCCACATCGACGCTGACTTGCGCGGAAGCTGGTGGACTCACCTTCGAGACAAGGTGGACGGGTACTCGTCGTGACGGCGCGCAATCGTCCACCTTGATTGGGGGGACTGGTTCGAGTGCGGCTTCGGCGCAGAGTGGACGCCTTGGCGGCATCCGGGCGCGGAGCTGTCCACGTTGATCTTGGAGCCGGTGACAGCCGGGTCGGAGGATCGACTAGGCCCAGAGCGTGTGCCAACCGACGCCGAGTTCGGCGAACAGCCGACGCAGCAGTGGCAGGCTGATGCCGACCACGTTGTGGTGGTCGCCGGTGATACCGGTGACGAACGCTCCGCCGAGGCCGTCGATGGTGAACGCGCCGGCTACTTGCTGCGGTTCCCCGGTGGCCACGTAGGCCCCGATCTCGGCGTCGGTGACGTCCGCGAAGCGAACCTCGGTGGTGGCCACCGCTGCGACCGACCGGGTCTGGCCGTCGAGGCGTCCGATCACGTGGTGGCCGGTGTGCAGGTGCCCGGTGCGGCCGCGCATTTCCTGCCAACGCTGGATCGCCTCTTCCGGTGTCGCCGGCTTCCCGAGCGGTCGACCGTCCAGGTCCAGCAACGAGTCGCAGGCGACCACCAGGACGTCCCCATCCTCCGGCAGCACTGCGGCGACAGCTTCGGCCTTGGCTTGAGCCAGCACCGCGACCAACTCGGTCACCTTAGTCGCGGTGAAGGCGTCCTCGTCCACCGCGGAGACGATCACCTGCGGACGTAGGCCAGCCCTGGTGAGGGTCTCCAACCTCGCGGGGGAGGCGGAGGCCAGCACCAGGGCCGGTGACGAATCAGCGACCAAGGATCTGCCCGAGCAGGTCACCCAGGATGTCGCCACCCTGTTGCTGCTGCTGCGGGGGCTGCTCGTAGGTCTGGACGGGTGCGTCGGTGTTGATCTGCATGGAGCCGTCCGGCGCGTTGAAGACCTGGCCGCTGGTATCCACGCCCACGCCGGCCGGCACTGCGGCCGGCTCCTGGCCGCCGAACACCGAGCCGAGTAGATCGCCCAGGCCGCCGCCGGAGGACTGTTGTGCCGAGCCTCCGCCGAGGATCGAGCCGAGCAGGTCGCCGAGCCCGCCACCGGCGGACTGCTGGGTGGCGCCACCGCCGAGAATGCCGCCGAGCAGGTCACCGAGGACGTTGCCCGAGCCGCCCGAGGAGGCGCCGCCGCCGAGCAGCTTCTTGGAGAGGTAGCTCATGACGATCGGCGCGAGCAGCGGCAGCAGCTTGCTGAGCAGCCCACCGCCGAAACCACCGAGAGCCTGCAGTCGCTGCGGGTCGTCGGCCAGAGCGTGCGCAACGATCTTGCGTCCGTCCTCGGTGTCGACATTGCCCAGGTCGACCTGGTCGCCGAAGATACCGTCGGCGTGCTGGCCGAGGGCCTGCAGCAGGCTGGCTTCACCGTCCGCCGACGCGGTTGCGTTGGCTTGCAGGCTGTTGATCAGGGTCGGGATCGCGGCAGCGGCCGCGTCCATGGCGGTCTGCTGGTCAG
>JAKOQD010000223.1 GCA_029778515.1 Actinomycetes bacterium | reverse complement strand
GAGGCGGAGCAACTGCGCTTCGAGGTGGGCGTGGACGTGTTCGGCCGTTACCTGCCGTACGCGATGGTGCTCGGCGTGGTCGACCACTGGCGGACGGTGTTCGCGAATGCCCTCCGCGCCGATCTGGCTGCCGGCGAAGAGCTTGCCGGCTTCGGGTGGCTGGCGCTCGATGACGCGCTCACCGGGCTGCTGCTGGTCGACCTGCTCACTTCGGATTTCGGCCTTCTCGACAACCTGGGTGAAGGCTTCGGCGGCGAACTCGAGGGTGTGGACGCCGGCTTGGACAGCTCCGACATCGGCGCAGACTCCGGCGGGATCGACTGGGGCGGTGGTGGTGACGGCGGCGACGGCGGCTGGGGTGGTTTCGACGGTTTCGACGGTGGTTTCGACTGACCATTTGTCGGCCGGACGCGGAATGCGGCCCGGCTGATCCCCTCACCAAGCGCAAACTGGACATTTCCAGCCGATGTCGGCCGGAAATGTCCAGTTTGCGGTGATTGGGCAGGGGCCCGCGAAGTTAGCAGTCGAGACGACCTTCCGTCCGCTCACCGAACCGATCAGCTGGAGAAGAACAACCCGGATAAGCCACCACGGCGATACTTCTGGTTGCCGTAGCTGCCCCAGGCCGGTCCGTAGTTGGGCTGTGGAGGTGGCTGCTGCGCGAACCGCGATTCCAGCTGGGTGAGATGCTCCAGTTCGCCGAAGTCCAGGAACACTCCCCGGCAGCCTGAGCACTGCTCCAGATGAATTCCGTTGCGTTCGTAGGTGCGCATCGGGCCGCCGCACTTCGGGCAGAGCATGGCCCCGGCTGCGGCCTGCGGTCCCGCGTACGGCTCGTAGCGGGGTGGGTCACTCGGATGGGTCATGCGTCCCAGTCTGCATGCGCCGACAAGCCGCCAGCAATGGCTCGACTGTGGGTTCGCCGTGGGACAGCCGAAGCGCCTGGACGGTCGCCACCAGCACAGCGGCCCGCGCCGGCAGGTCGAGGGCCGGCCACGGATCCCCGTCCGCCGGTACGGCCGGGCCACCGGCTTCGCGGTACGCGGCCAGGAAGGTCGCCCAAGCTTCGTCAGCGAGGAGGCCGGCTGCCCAGAATCCGGCTGGCCGGGCCAGGTCCCAGGCCGGGTCGCCCAGGCCGAAGTCGTCGACGTCCAGCAGCTTCCAGCTGCGGCGCAGTGGGGTGTGACCAAGCTGGCCAAGATGGAAATCGCCGTGTGCGAGCGTGTTCGGCCCTGGCCTGGCCAGCGCGTCGGCCAGGTGCTCGCCCAGGTTGACCAGCCAGGCCCACTCAGCGCCGAGCGTGCGCAGGAAGACCACCGCCCGCGCGAGCCGCGAGTGTCCGCCCAGCCGAGGCAGATCACCGCCGATCGGCATCCGATGTAGCCGGGCCAGCAAAGTGCCCACCTCCGGCCAGGGCGGACGGTCGACCGTGCTCAGCACGCTGACCCGCGGCCAGATCGACGCCACCCGTCCGTCCGGGGCCGGAATCGGACGGTAACGCAGCGGCTGGATCCAGAGCCGGTCCATATCCGGAGCGGCCAGGCCGGCGAGCCGCCGGGTGAGTCGCTGCGCGTCGGTCCCGGTGCCGTGCAGTTTCACGATCACCCCGGCACACACGTACACCTGGGAGTGCTCCGGCGCGAGCGGACGGGAAGGCAGGCCTCGGGTCACCAGCGGCACGACCGGAGTGGTGGCGGTGATCCGGGCATCCTGATCGGCGGCGAGTTCGCGTACCCAGGCGGTCAGTGCGGGCGTCAGCGATGCCATCTACCACCTCCCGCCGACCCGTCCGGGCCATGGCGCACCAGGCTACCGGCACCTGAACGGCCGGGGACGGTTCCTTTTCGTTCAGGTTATCCACAAGCAGCAGGAGCTGGCCGCCAGCCGATTGGCTACGCCGCCTCGACTACCTCCGCAGCCGCGGGACGCTTGGCCTCAAGCTGGCGCACCTCTGGGAACGCGAGCGCGAACACCGCGGTGACGATGGCGATCACGCCCGAACCGATCAACGCGTTGTGGGCGCCGAAGAGCAGGGTGGCCGGTCCGGCGAGCACGAGACCGAGCGGGCCGAGCATCAGCGAGCCCAGCGCGTCGTAGGACGCGACCCGAGACAGCGACTCGGGCGGCACCTCGTCCTGCATGGTAGTCATCCACAGCACGCCGAACAGGTCGAAGCCGATGCCCATCACGAAGGCGGCCAGGATCACCGTCCACAGCGGGAAGGCGAAGCCGAGCAGCACGGCGGGCACGCCGGCGCTCAAGGTGAGCAGTGTCGCCACCAGGATCGGTCGCCGCGGCTTCCAGAACATGGCTATTGCCACCCCCACCACGGCCCCGAGCGCTTCGCCCGCCAGGATCGCCGTCCACGCCGCAGCGCCGCCCAGTTCGGCTTCGGCTACCACCGGGCCGAGGACGCCGTGCGCAGCCTGCAGCATCATCAGCATCACCGACCACTGCAACACCACCACCCACAGCCACTGCCGGGACGAGAATTCACCCCAGCCGTCGATGAGTTGGCGGATCGGATGCTCCTGGGCGCCGGCGAGCGTGCCGGTGACCTTTGGCAGTCCCATGATCAGCACCCCCGCGATCGCGTACATCGCGCACGCCACGATCATGGCCCAGCCACCGCCGAGCCAAACCACCACCGCGCCGCCGGCGACGAGTCCGGCGAGCCGAGCCGCGGACGCACCCATCGCCAGCCAGGCGTTGCCGCGTTGGCGGACGTGCTCGGGCACGAGGTCGGGGATGATGCCGTTCAGCGCCGGATAGATCAGCGAACCGGCGATGCCGGCGAGTGCTGCGGCAACGCTCAGCAGCCAGATCGGGGCGTAGCCGGTGAGCATCATCACGCCGATCGCGCCCCAGGCCAGCGCGGCCAGCCATTCGCCCGTCAGCAGCACCACCGAGCGGGGGTAGCGGTCGGCGACCACACCGCCGACAAGCATGAACACCACCATCGGGAGAGTCTGCGCGGCCAGCACAATGGAGAGCGAACCGGCGTCACCACCGGGAAGTCGCAGCACGCCGAACGCCAGCGCCACCGGCGAGAACGCCATGCCCAGCATCGAGATGGTTCGGGCAGCCAGCAGCACCAGGTAGGGCTGGTTCGCGACGAGTTCGCGGGTCTGGCTCGTGGGCATGGGAGTTTCTTCCTCGGTTCTGGGCAGCCTTGAATGCTCTCACCGCTGCCCGCCGGACGCAACCCACGCCTGGTGTCACAAACTGCCCTGTCGATCGCGAAATATCTGCTCAGCACTGCGGTTTCGCAATCGACGGGGCATTTTGTATCGGCACCTGCCAGGTCGGCGCGAAGATTGAGCCATGTTGATCGTCCATGTCTTCGTGCGTGTGGTCCCGGAGGGGATCGACGAGTTCATCGCAGCCACCCGGGCCAACGCGGAAGCGTCCAGGCACGAGCCGGGAATCGCCCGTTTCGATGTCGTGCAGAGCCTCGACGACCCCGCGTCCTTCGTGCTCGTGGAGGCCTACCGCACCGATCAGGCCGCCCTCGACCACAAGCAGACCGAGCACTACGCCGTCTGGCGGGATGCGGTCGCGCCGCTGATGGCCGAGCCGAGGACTTCGCTGAAACACCGGGACGTCTACTACCCCGATTGAGTGGACGGACCGGCCGGAGGTCCGCCGGTGGATAACTTGAACGGAAAAGGAACCGTCCCCTTCTCGTTCAGGCTTCGCTGGTCCGCGTCATCCCGGCGCAGGCGGGATCTCCGAGAACAATCGGAAGTTCGGGGCTCGGACGCCGCCCTCGGTCAGGCCTCGAACAGGGGCTGGCCGACGTATTGGCCTTCTTTGATGCCGGGGGGAACCAGGAAGACCGAGGACGAGGTGGTCTTCAGGTATTCGACGAACATGTCGTCGCGGGCCAT
>JAKOQD010000222.1 GCA_029778515.1 Actinomycetes bacterium | reverse complement strand
GCGTGCACGGCCTCGTCGAACCAGCGCATGCTGTTCAGGCCGCCCGGGTCGTCGTCGCGCCAGTGGAAGCCCGCCCCGGCGGACGCGACCACCTTCAGCCCGAGACCGTTGGTGCCGAAGAACTGCTTGCGCACGATCGAGAACAGGTCGACGAAGTGCTCGCGGGCGTATTCCACAGCCCACACCACCTCCGCGGCACCGCTCTTGGCCAGACGGGTCAGGCGCACGACCTCGTAGTCGGAGTAGTGGAAAACCAGCGACTCGCTGCCCTCGGTCACATCCCGAAGCCAGGCCATCGCCTGCCGGGCCAACTCGAGCTCGGCCGCTTCGTCGAGGTCGGTGAAGCTGCTGAACTCCTGGTAGTACCCGCCGTCGTCGGGCTCGCTGACCCAGAAGCCCCAAAGATAGACCCGGTCGTCGCGAGAGGTTTCGACGTCGATGTCGATCTCGATGCAGGCTTTCGGGATGTCGATCGGCCCGGTGGCCGTCCGCTCCAATTCGACTCCGCTGAGCAGCAGCCGTGAGCGTCGCTGCGCCAGTCGCAGCCGGTCCTCTGCGCCGGTGCGGTGCACCACCCGCGGCAGGTAGTCGGGCAGTAGCGAGTCGAGGTCGACACCGGCCAGCTCGGTCACCGTCGCCACCCCGGACTCGCGCAGCACGGAGATCTCGTGCCCGTCCAGCGGCGACTTGTTGATCCGCAGCGAGAGGTCGTCGTCGTCCAGTTGCGATCGGCAGTACGCCCACCACGGGCAGTAGGAGCACTCGTAGCAGACGATCGGCTTGAGCAGCGGCGGGTCGTCGGGGTTGGCGGCGGACGCGAGTTCGGCCAGCTCGACCCGGGCGGCGAAGTCATGGTCGTAGCGATCCAGCGCGCTCACCTGCACCGTGCCTTCGGCGGACGCATCGAGCTGGGTCGGCGCGGGTGGGCAGGATGCAACGGTCAGCTCCAGCCAGCAAGCGACCTGGTCGAACGCTTCGTCGTTGCCGATCACCAGACCGGCCGGCGCGCTCTTCGCGGCATGACCGAGCACGCTCAGGTGCCGCCACAGGTGCGCCAGCTGAAGCGCGTTCGCCCACCGCCAGTGCCAGCGGTACCTGCGTCCGGTGGTCGAACAGCGAGCCGGCAGTTCGGCCAGTTCCGAATACACGAACTCGAAGTCGTCCTTGCGCAGGTCGACCACGCGCTGATACTTCACCAGTCCGGGGAAGTAGCCGCCGTCCGGCGAGCGCACCAGCAGATCGGCGCGGCTGGAGCGGTGCCCTTCCCAGTCCCGGGGCAGCAGGCCGCCGATGATCACTTCGGTCTGGTCAGCCATGGCAGCCAGGCAGGCGGCTTCCTGCGCCTCGCTCGGCTCGCCGTGCAGGCTCCGCAGGTCGACGACCACCGCGCGTCCGGCGAGAATGCGAGCATAGGTGGCAGCGACGAATTCAGCGCTGCCCGGCAACCGACTCGGTGGGACAGGCGTGCTCGGCTTGACCACGCCCGGATGGAAGGCGTGGTGGGTCTTCAGTGCGCAGCTGCGGGCCGCGTAGGGATCGAGGGTGAACATCAGGCGTGCGCGCGGTGCAGGGCGACGATGCCTCCGCTCAGGTTCTTCCAGCCCACGCCGCGCCAGCCGGAGTCGAACATCAGGTCGGCCAGCCCGCGCTGATCGGGCCAGGCGAGGATCGATTCGGCAAGATACTCGTAGGCCACCGGGTTGGACGCGGTCATCCCGGCGATCTTGGGCAGCGCCTGCAGCAGGTAGTTGCGGTACGTCGTTCGGAACGGCTTCCAGGTAGGTGTGGAGAATTCGCAAATGACAATTCGGCCACCGGGGCGGGTCACCCGGCGGAGTTCCGCCAACGCGTTGGCCACGTCCTCGACGTTGCGCAGGCCGAAGCTGATCGTCACCGCGTCGAAGGCGGCGTCCGCGAACGGCAGCGCGAGCGCGTCCGCGTTCACGAAGGCGAGATCCGGCTGGCGCTCCTTGCCGACCACCAGCATGCCTTCGGAGAGATCAGCGGCCACGACCACCGCACCCGCGTCCGCGAATGGACGGCTGGACGTACCGGTGCCGGCCGCCAGGTCGAGGATCACCTGACCGGGACGCGGGGCGACCGCAGCCACGGTTTCAGCTCGCCAGCGCCGATCCTGACCGAGGGAGAGGATGTCGTTCACGACGTCATAGCGCGGCGCCACCCGATCGAACATTGCCGACACCTCGGCCCGTCTTCTCGCCAGAGTCGCTCGGGCCTCGTTCGTCGCACGCACGAGGAATAGCCTGCCATGCCGCGCCGACACAACCGACCCCTCGCCGAAAGTGGCAGTCGGACGCCCGAGGGAAAGCATCGGTGGTCGGGGCACGACCTGGGATAGGGGAGAATCGACGTATGGCGCGCAAGACTCCGGTTCTGAAGGTCACCAATTTGAAGAAGGCCTTCGGGCCAGTGGTGATCGTTGATGGGTTCAACCTCGAGGTTGCCGCGGGCGAGGCCGTGGCCCTCACTGGACGCAATGGCGCCGGCAAGTCCACGGTGCTGCGGTGCCTGATCGGGGCCGATCGTGCCGACGACGGGACGGTGGAGGTCAACGGGGTACCCGTCCGCGAGACCGACCCGCAGATCCGTCGCGACGTGGCCACGGTGATTGACGACCTGGATTTCTTCCCAGACCTGAGTGTGGTGGAACACCTCGACCTGCTCGCGCGCGCCCATGGCATCCCGGACGCGGACGGTGCCGTTGACGAGGTCCTGCACGAGGTCCAGTTGGTGCCGCAGTCGGGACAACTGCCCGGCACGCTCTCGTCCGGCCAGCGCCGGCGGCTCGCGCTGGCGACGGCGTTCATCCGTCCGCGCAAGCTGCTGATCCTGGACGAACCGGAGCAGCGACTCGATACCGAGGGCGTGGCCTGGCTCGCCGCCCGGCTGGTCGCCGAGCGCCAGCGTGGCCTCGCGATCGTGATGGCCAGCCACGAGCCGAGCCTGGTGGAACAGGTTGCCACGCGCGTCGTCCGGCTTGGCGACCGCGCCGAGGTGCTCGCCGATGAGTAAGAAGTCCCGCAAGCTGATCCGTTCGACACCGACCGAACCGGTCGTCGAGGTCGAGGCGAGTGCGCCGGAGCCGGTCGAAGAACGCTCGTTCTACTTCCTCGCCGATGTCGAGCCCGTCCGGGTCGATGAGCGCGAGCTGCACCAGGAGATGAAGCTGTGGCGCCACGGCCGCGCCACCCGCACGATCGGCCAGGCGCTTCAGGACGGCTACGTGATGATCTTCACGATCGTCGTGCTGGGCGCCATGATCACGTCCGCTGTGTTGAAGGCCCAGACCGGCATGGCTGGATGCGACACCGAAGCCTGTGCGTCCGGACGCCTGCTGCTGCCGTCCGCGATGGTGCTGGCCTGTTTCGGCCTCGCACTAGGGGTTTCGCGGATGTTCGGGCCGGTGTTGGCCTCCGCTGCCGAAGGTTTCTGGTTGATGGACGCCCCGATCAGCCGACGCCGGCTGCTGCGCGCCCGGATGCGGCTGCCGATCATCGTGGCACTGTTGGTGGCCGGCCTGGCCACCGCGCTGGTGTCGGCGCTGTCCGGGCTGAGCTGGTGGCAGGTGCTCGCTTGGAGCCTCGCCGCTGGCATTGGCAGTGCCGCATTGGTGGCCTTCGCCGCGTCCGAGCAGCCGCTCGAGCGCACCCGGGTCGTGAAGTTGCTGCAGGGCGTGTTCGCCGCCGGCGCACTGGCCCTGCTGCTGGTGGTAGTGGCTGTCGGTGCCGGCTGGCTGCCGGTCGCTGTGGTTGCCGACGCCGGCCAGGGGCTCTGGGTCATGGTTGGCCTAGCGGTGCTGGCCGCGGTAGCGCTGGTGGTGCTGCTCGGCCTGGCCACGTCCCGGCTGGAGCAGATCCGGCGGGCGCGGCTGTTGTCGGGTGGTTCGCTGGTCAGTGGCATGCAGGGTGCGATGTTCGCTCTCGACTTCGGACTGATCCGCGACATCCTGGTGGAGCGGCGCATGGCCGAGAAGGGCCATGTCAAGCCGACCCGGGGACGCGGGTTGGGCCTTTCGGCCCTGATCTGGCGCGACGTCGAGCGGCTGAAGCGCTCGCCCGGGGCGTTCGTCGGCCTGGCGGTGAGCCTGTTCGTGCCGTACGCGGCGGACGCGCTGCGCATGAGCCAGCTGAACCCGATGATCAGCGGTCTTGCGCTCGTGGCCGGCCTGGTGCCCTTCCTGGGCAGCCTGCGGGTGATCACACGGACGGGTGGACTGGCCCGGTCCTTCCCGTTCAAGACCACTCAGTTGCGGATGGCCGCAATGGTGGTGCCGGCGGCACTCGCCCTCGTCTGGGGAGTCCTGGCGACTCCTGCGTTCATCGGGATCGCCCAGACCGGGGTCGACCGCAGCATCGGTGACGGCTTCATTGCTGCTCTGGTTACCGCGGTCGCCGGTCTGCTCGGCGCGGTCCGCTGGGTGACGGCGAAGAAGGTCGACTTCGGCACGCCGATGATGGCGACCGAGTCCGGCGCCATGCCGCCGACCCTGATCTTCAACCTGTTCCGCGGCTTCGACATGGTCGCACTGATCACGGCCCCGCTGATCCTGCAGGCACCCGCCTACTGGTCCCTTGCGATCGCCGCGGTGGTCTTCGTGGCGCTGCGTGGCAGTTTCAACATGGAGGAGATGAAGGCCGAGCAGGAAGCCCAGCAGAAGGCGCTCGCCGCAGCCAAGGCCGAGAAGCAGCTGGAGAAGCAGAAAATTCCGCGTCCGAGTCGCTGAGGACGATCGGCGTTGGCCCGATTACTTGCCACGCAGCCTTTGGCCTAGAGTGGTACGTACCAGTACGGACCAGGAGGCGCCATGGCGGACGCAATCGCGTCAGGGCCGCAACCCAAGCACCGGCAACTGCGTGAACTGCTGATCGGCATGGTCGTGCCGGGCAAGGCGATCCCGTCCGAGCGCGAACTGATGGCAACCTACGGCGTTTCCCGCGCCACCGTCCGCAAGGCCATCGACGGGTTGGTCGCGGACGGACTGCTGCAGCGCACCCACGGTCTGGGCACGTTCGCCGTCCGGCCCCGGCTGGAGACCCGACTGCATCTGGCTTCGTTCAGCCAGGACATGCGCAGGCGTGGACGCGTCCCGTCCACGCGCCTGGTTTCGATGACTAGAGCGGCAGCGCCGGTTGAGGTTGCTCGCGCGCTCCACCTCGAAACTGGAGCTGATGCTTGGCGGGTGATTCGAATTCGGTTCGCCGACGGTGAGCCGCTCGCCCACGAGGACGGCTGGTATCCGGCCGGACTGTTTCTCGACCTCGATCGCCAAGACGTCGGCGACGGGTCGTTGTACGAGATCTTCGGTCAGCAGTACGGGCTGTGGATCGATCACGCAGAGCAGACGCTCTGGGGCGAGAACGCGTCCGCCAAAGTCGCGCGGTTGCTCGCAGCCCGGACGGACACGGCGCTGCTCGTCTTCCGGCGGACGTCCACCGCCGCCGGCAGACCAATCGAGTACGTGGTCTCGCGCTACCGCGGGGACCGCTACGAGGTGCACATGGAACTGAGCAATTAGCAGGCTCTCCCAGGCCGAGCGCAAGTCACGAACTGAACACTTCGGAGTTGAAATGGAAGTAATCATCTGTCCCAACGCCCAGCGGGTCGGCGAGGTCGCCGCAGCCAAGGCGGCGCGAATCGCCGCGCCGATCGGTCCGAAGGTGGTGCTCGGCGTGGCCACCGGCTCGTCTCCGGTGCAAACCTTCGCCGAGCTGGCCAAGTTGGCTCGTTCCGGCGAACTGGACCTCTCGGAAGCGTCCGCTTTCGCCCTGGACGAGTACGTGGGCATCGCCGCGGGCCACCCGGAGAGCTACCACGAGATCATTCGCAAGACGGTGACCGAGCCGATGGGGCTCGACCCGGCTCGCGTCCATGTCCCGAACGGCTTCGCCGAGGACCTTGCCGCAGCCTGCCGGGAGTACGAGGACGCGATCCGCGCAGTCGGCGGCGTGGACATCCAGTTCCTCGGGGTGGGTACCAACGGCCACATCGGGTTCAACGAGCCGACGTCCTCGCTGTCGTCCCGCACCCGCATCAAGACGCTCGCCCGGCTCACCCGTGAGGACAACGCGCGGTTTTTCAACTCCATCGACGAGGTGCCGAAGCACTGCCTCACCCAAGGGCTCGGCACGATCATGGATGCGCGGAACGTGATCCTGGTCGCGACTGGTCCGGGCAAGGCCCACGCGATCGCCCAGGTGATCGAGGGCCCGATCACCTCGATGTGGCCGGGCTCGGTGCTGCAGTTGCACCAGCACGCCACGATCGTCGTGGACGAAGCCGCCGCGGGCGACTTGGCGCTCGCCGACTACTACCGCGAGACCTACGCCAACCTTCCCGACTGGCAGCGACTGGACGTCTGATGCTTCTCCACGCAGACCGGATCCTGTTCCCGGACTCGACCGGGCCCGCGTCCGGGTGGATCGAGATCGCCGGCGACCGGATCGTTGGCACCGGCCTCGGTCCGGCACCTGGCGTGGTGGACGAGGAGCTGGACGGCGTCGTCGTCCCCGGCTACGTGGACGTGCACAGCCACGGCGGTGGTGGGGCATCGTTCGTGACCGAGGACCCCGACGTGGCGCGGCAGGCGCTGGCCGCCCACCGGCGGCTGGGCGTGACCACGATGGTGGCCTCGCTGGTCACCGGCACCATCGAAGACCTGGAGCGGCAGGTTTCCTGTCTTGCGGGGTTGGTGGAGTCCGGCGAGTTGGCCGGCATCCACCTCGAAGGGCCGTGGTTGGCGCTCAAGTACAAGGGTGCGCATCCGCCGCTGCTGCTGGCCGATCCCGACCCGGCGGTGGTGGCGCGGCTCCTCGCTGTCGGCCGCGGCGCGGTTCGGATGGTCACGATCGCGCCCGAACGGAAGGGGGCGCTCGAGTCGATCCGGCTCATGGCCGCCAACGGCGTGGTGGCCGCGATCGGGCACACCGAAGCGGACTACGACACCTGTCAGCGGGCGATCGAATCGGGCGCGACCGGCGCAACGCATCTGTTCAATGCGATGGCTCCGCTGCGGCATCGCGAGCCCGGTCCGGTGCTGGCGCTGTGGGAGGACCGGCGGGTCTACCTCGAGCTGATCATGGACGGAGTGCACGTCCGGCCCGAACTGGTGGCCTTCGTGATGGCCACGGAGCCCGACCGGGTGGTGCTGGTAACCGACGCCATGGCCGCGGCGGCTGCTGCGGACGGCGACTATGTGCTGGGCGAGCTGCCGGTGGAAGTTCGCGAGGGTGTTGCCCGGATCGCCGGCACCGACACCATCGCCGGCTCGACGCTCACTCTTGACCGCGCGGTCCGCAACGCCGTCGCGGCCGGGGTGCCGCTGGCCCAGGCCGTCCGCTCGGCCACCTCGCTGCCGGCGGACTATCTCGGTCTCACCGAGGTCGGCCGGATCGTTGCCGGCAAGCGCGCCGATCTGGTGGTGCTGGACGAGTCCCTGGCCGCCGCCCGGGTGCTGCACCGTGGCGCCTGGCTTGATGGCCACTGAGCCTGACGAAGGGCCGTGAGCCTGTCGAGACCGCGACGCGCGCACTGTCCGAGCCAGCGGCTACGGTGTGAGGCGTGAGTTACGAGCCGCCGGTGAAGACACGCGTCCGTTGGGGCCGGGTCGCCCTGTTCTACGCGATCGCGCTGGGTTGGGTGAGCCTGATCGCGGCCCTGCTCTACCTGGCGAACCAGCGAAACCTGTCCGGCGCCGCCGGGCCGACCGTGCTTACCGTGGTGCTGGCGCTGCTCTACATGCCGGCACCGCTGGTCGCGGCGCTGATCGTCGGACGGTTGGATCACCGACCGGCCCTAATCCGAACCACCTTCCAGGGCTTCTGGCGCAAGCTACCGAAGCTCATCGGAGTCGCGCTCACGGTGATCCCCGCGCTGCTGTTGGGCATGGTGGGCGTGAGCTGGGTGGTCGGCAACCTGATCGGCTTCGACGCTGCCGGAACCATGCTGTTCACCCACGAAGACCTCGTGGCCAACACCCTCACGCTCGTCCCCGGTATGAACGCCGACCAGGTGGCCGCCATGGGCGCATCCGTGCCGCCCTTCTGGGGGCTGATCGGCATGGCCTTCCTCGGTGCGATCGTCGCCGGGTTCACCATCAACGGTCTGTTTGCCTTCGGTGAGGAGTACGGCTGGCGCGGTTGGCTGGCCGACGAACTGCGTCCGCTGGGCGCCTTCTGGGTGAACGTGATCACCGGCGTGCTGTGGGGCCTTTGGCACGCCCCACTGATCCTGATGGGGTTCAACTACGGCGAGTACACCCGGCTCGGACCGTTCTTCATGGTGGCCTGGTGCGTGGCGGCGTCCTTCCTGCTCTGGCGCGCCCGTGAAGTCACAGGCTCGCTGCTGGCCCCGGCAGTGCTGCACGGCGCCATCAATGGCTTCGCCGGCGTGTTCACGGTGCTGCTGGCCGGAGCTAACCCATTGGTCGCCGTACCGATGGGGGTGCTGGGCTCAGGCACGGTAGCGGTCGTCGCCGCGGTGTTCTGGTGGCTGACCAGAAAGCGGACGCAACCCGCCGCATGACGACACCCAAGTATCCCGAATGGGTGCACGAGTTGAGCGAGCGCCGGCTCGTGGAGATGTTCGGCGAACTCACCCTCGCCCGTGGCCAGGAGTATGTACGGCAGTCACGGGTGGGACACATCGCGGTCGGGTCGGGCACCGGCGGCAGTCTGGTGCAGGCCCAGGTCAGCGGATCGAGCTATCGCGCCTACCAGACGGTCGTACGGCATCACGCAGACAGCGGAGTGATCACGACGTCCTGCTCCTGTCCGGTCGGCCACGACTGCAAGCACGCCGCCGCACTGCTCTGGCACATGCGGACGGTGAACCTGCGCGCGGTGACGCCGGCCTGGCAGCGTGCCCTCACCGACCTGGTCGCTGAGGGCCGCTCGACCGCCCAGGGACTGCCGCTGGCGATCCAGGTGACCCATACCAACGGTGGCACCCAACTGCGTCCGATGATGTGGGGACGATCGGGACGTTGGGTGCGCAGCGGCATCACCTGGGACAGCGTCGAATCGCCATGGAGCGGGGACTACCTGGCCGCGCACCGAGCCGCACTGGCCGGAATCGCGTCCACCCGTGACCAACGCGGCAGCTACCGCTACCTGTATTCCCGACGCGCGGACGTGCTCGAACTCGGCGAGGTCAGCGCCGGGGTGTGGTCGCGGCTGCGTCAGGCAGTGGCGGCGGGGGTCGAGCTAATCCCGGCGTCCGGCACGCCGTCGGTCCGGTTGGCCGAACCGGCGCGGCTAACCAGCCGGCTGAGCCAGGACGCCGATGGCCTGGCGCTGGACACTGTGGTGGTCGCGGACGACCGCGAATGGCCCCTGCGCTACGGCGACCTGATGGGGGAGCCGCCGCACGGCTTCGCGGTGATCGCTGCCAGTGAATTGCTGCTGGTGCCGTTCGCCGAGCCGCTCAGCCAGGGTCAGACCGCCCTGTTGCTGCAGCACCCGCACCTACGGATCCCGGCGAGCGATGTCCCTGCGTTCGCCGCCGACTTCTATCCGGCGCTGTGCCGGATGGTCGCCGTCGAGGTGGAGCCCGGCGTCGAGCTGCCGTCGGTCGAGGCGCCGCGGCTCCGGTTGGGCGTGGCTTTCGAGCCCGAGCACGTGACCAAGCTGCGCTGGAGCGTGCGCTATCGAGTCGGGGACACCGCCAACGACCTGGATCTCTATCCGGTCGGCGTACAGCCCGGGTATCGCGATCTGGCCGCGGAAGCCGCCCTGCTGGACGCTTTGCCTGCGGGCCCCTGGCCGCGGGCCCGTGGCGCCGGCGACCGCTGGCAGGTGGCGGAGACCGCGACCCTGCGTGGACCGGCCACCGCTGAGTTCGCCACTACCGGTCTGGCTACGCTGCGCGCTGCCGGGGTGATCGTGGAGGTCAGCGGTGATCCGGTCGCCTACCGGCTGGCCACGGCGGCGCCCGAGGTCAGCCTCGAGGTGAGTGATCCGGCCGAGGGGACGGACTGGTTCAACCTTTCGGTCAGCGTCACCATCGAGGGCGAGGCGGTCGAGTTCCGCGAGCTCTTCGCAGCGCTGGCCACCGGACAGACCCACCTGATCCTGCCGTCGGGGGTGTGGTTCAGCTTGGATCGGCCCGAACTGGCCCAACTTCGCGCGCTGATCGAGGAGGCCCGGGAACTGCAGCCGCGCGAGGGCGAGGGGCTGCGGCTGCGCGCCGAGCACGCCGGGCTGTGGGAGGAGCTGGTCAGCCTCGGGGTGGTGGCTGAACAGTCGGCGGCCTGGACGCGGGCGGTGTCAGCGCTGCTGGATGTCGAGTCGCTGCCCGAAGTGCCGGTGCCGGACGGGTTGCACGCGACGCTGCGTCCCTACCAGGAACTCGGCTTCCGCTGGCTGCGATTCCTCGGCAACGCCCGGCTGGGCGGCATCCTGGCCGACGACATGGGCCTGGGAAAGACCATGCAGGCGCTCGCGCTGGCCAGCTCGCTGAAGGAGGGCGGCGAGCTCGATCGGCCGATGCTGGTGGTGGCGCCGACGTCCGTGCTGGGCACGTGGGAGGCGGAGGCTGCGAAGTTCGCGCCCGGCCTGGATGTGCGGGTGTTGGCGCAGACTTCGAAGAAGCGGACGGAACCGCTGGCCGACATCGTGGCCGGCGCCGACCTGGTGGTGACTTCATACACACTCCTTCGTCTGGACGAGGAGGAATACGTCGGGTTGCCCTGGAGCGTGGCGCTGCTGGACGAGGCCCAATTCGTGAAGAACCGGCAGTCGCGCGGCTACCAGTCGGTGCGCAAGTTGCGGGCGCGGACGAAGTTCGCAATCACCGGCACGCCGTTGGAGAACAACCTGATGGACCTCTGGTCGCTTCTCTCGATTGTCGCGCCGGGGCTGTTCGCCGATCCGGTGGCGTTCGCGGAGCGATATCGGCGTCCGATCGAGAACGGGTCGGATCCGGCCGCGCTGGGTCGGCTGCACCGGCGGGTGCGTCCGCTGATGTTGCGGCGGACGAAGGAGACGGTGGCGTCCGAGCTGCCGCCGAAGCAGGAGCAGGTGCTCTCGGTCGAACTCTCGCCGGCGCACCGGCGGCTCTACGACAAGCAGTTGGCGGCCGAGCGCAAGCAGGTGCTCGGGCTGGTGGACGACCTGAAACGGAATCGGATCACGATTCTGGCTTCGCTTACCCGGTTGCGGCAGCTTGCGCTGTCGCCGGCGTTGGTGCTGCCGGGGCACGGGGCGGCGTCCGCGAAGATCGACACGCTGATCGAGCTGGTCACCGAGCTGGCGGCCGAGGGCCATCGCGCGCTGGTCTTCAGCCAGTTCACCACCTACCTGGGGATGGTGCGCGAGCGTCTGGCCGAGGAGGGGATCGGTACCAGCTACCTGGACGGCCGGACGCGCGATCGTCCGGCTCGGATCGCTGAGTTCCGCGAAGGGACGAACCCGGTGTTCCTGATCAGCCTGAAGGCGGGGGGTTTCGGCCTCACGCTGACCGAGGCCGACTACGTCTTCATCCTGGACCCCTGGTGGAACCCAGCCGCGGAGTTGCAGGCGATCGACCGGACCCACCGGATCGGCCAGGACCAGCCGGTGATGGTCTACCGCCTGGTCAGTGCTGACACGATCGAGGAGAAGGTGGTCGCTCTGCAGGAGCGCAAACGCGACCTGTTCGCCAAGGTGGTGGGGGAGGCCGGCGACCTCGCCGCCCCGCTGTCCGCCGAAGACATCCGCGGCCTGCTCGAGCCCTGATCGAATCAGCTCGGACCCTTCGCGATCGTTGTCGGTAGTCTCGTCGTCGTGACGAGCCGCGCAGCGTACTTGGCCGCATTCGAGGCCTACCGCAGGGCGCTCGAGGCGGAGGGCTTCGCAGTCAGTGACGTGAGAACGGACGAGCGGGGATTGCTCACCTGGGGCGCCGGCGACGCGGAATCGCCTGCGGAGGTCGCCCGCTTGGATGAGATCCACGAGCAGCACTTCAAGACGGCCGAGCGCGAGTACGTCCGGGAGGTCTTCGACCGGATCTACGGCACAGATCGGCATGGCTCGGTTTGACCCGTGAGTCTCCGACACCGAAACGGTCCCTGAGGAGCCGTCCGGTGAGGAACGAACCGGACGGCGTCACGAAGCGCCGAGGTAAACCCACCTTTAGCCGGTTATGGGACGCCGAAAGGTTGCCGGGTTTCGTGCAACCCACTTTTGACTGGTTGTCAGCCCTGAATTGCCTGCCACAACCGGTAGAAAGTGGGTTGTGTCCGCGGGCGGCGCCAGTAGGGGAGTCATAACCGGCCAAAACCGGGTTGCCTATTGGCCTCAGTCGTGGTGAACCGGCGTGGGCACGCCCAGGGCTTCGAGCATCGGGAGCAGCTTGGCCTCGGTTTCGGCGTACTCCTCGGCCGGGTCGGACTCGGACACGATGCCGCAGCCGGCGTAGATCGTGATCCGGCGCGGGTCGGACGGGTCCAGCAGTCCGCAGCGCAAGGCGATCGCGAACTCGCCGTCACCGTTCGCGTCCAGCCAGCCGACCGGGCCGGAGTATCGTCCCCGATCCAGGTGCTCCAACTCGGCGATCACTTTGCGCGCCACCTCGGTCGGGGTGCCACAGACCGCTGCGGACGGGTGCAACTCGCCGGCCAGCCGTAGCGCACTCACGTCGGGATGTGCGACCGCCGTCACATCGGAAGCCAGGTGCAGCACGTTCGGCAGTTCCAGCACATAGGGCGCGTCCGGCACGTTCATTCCCGAGCAGAACGGCGCCAGTGCCCGAGCTACCGACTCGACCGCCAACTCGTGCTCGATCAGGTTCTTCCCCGACCGGGCCAAGGCGTGCGCGAGCTTGAGGTCCAACTCCTCCGCACCGTTCCGCCGAATCGTCCCGGCCAGCACCCGCGAAGTGGCCAGACCGTCCTCGCGACGGATCAGCATCTCCGGGGAAGCCCCGACCAGTCCGTCAACGTAGTACGTCCAGCAGCTCGGGTAGCGGTCGGCCAACTCGCGTACCAGGGTGCGTCCGTCCAACGGCTCGTCGGCCTCAAGGGTCACTCCGCGGGCCAGCACCACCTTGTCGATCTCGCCCTGGCCGATACGCCCGACCGCCTGCTCGACGATGTCCTGCCACTGCTCGCGATCGAGGCTCTCTGCCACCTTGCGGACGGACTGTGAAGCGGTGTGGGCGGCGGCGGTCTCGGCATGCTCAACCGGCCGGGGATTGTCGGGCTCGACCGGCTCAGCGGTGGCGTCCGGTGCAAGCCCGTCGCTGATCTCGGTCAACCAGCTGCAGCCCTTGCGGCGTCCGATCAGCACCCTGGGCACGACCAGCACCGACTGCTGTGCGGTCGTCGCCGGATCGAACACGAAGGACGCGAACGCCACCGGGCCGACCGGGCCGCACTCCAGTTGCAGCGCGCCGCCGTCGAGCTGAGCGCAGAACTCCTGCCACCAGGCTTCCGCCTCGGTGAACGTGCCGGAGAAGCGCGCGACCTCGCCGACGCCGACCATTCCGTCGCCGCGGCGTAGCCACGCCACGCCCTCGGTGCGCAGGTACGCAAGAAGGTTGCCCACCTCATCGATGGCCCGGCTGCTGGCACGCAGACGCGTCCTCGGCGGGTGCTGAATCACCAACGCAGGATAGCCGTTGCGCAACCCTTGACCAGACGGGGCGCCAAATGGCTCCGAACGCGCATTTTCCCTAGACTGGCCCGAGTCCCAGCAGCCACCACGCAGGAGGACCCATGTCCGAGCCAGAGCCGGCGATTCCGGCTACCGGCTCACCTGTCGAAGCCGACGTGATCGTGGTCGGCGCCGGCCCAGGTGGCTCCGCTGCAGCCGCGCACCTCGCCGGTCGCGGCCTCGACGTCGTGTTGCTGGAGAAGAGCAAGTTCCCGCGCGAAAAGGTCTGCGGCGACGGCCTCACTCCCCGCGCAGTGAAGCAGCTGATCAAGCTGGGCATCGACACCAGCGAGGAAGCCGGCTGGGTGCACAACCGCGGCCTACGGGTCTACGGGGGACGCACCGAGCCGTTCGAGCTGCCCTGGCCCGACCTCGCCGAGTTCCCGCCCTACGGCCTGGTGCGTGCCCGCGCCACTTTCGACAAGATCCTCGCCGACCGCGCGGTCGCCGGCGGCGCCCGGCTGTACGAGCAGACCAACGTCACCGCGCCGATCATCAACGAGCGCACCGACCGCATCGTCGGCGTCCAGAGCAAGGACGGCCGCACCTTCCGCGCACCCGTCGTGATCGCAGCGGACGGCAACTCCGCCCGCCTCGCACTCGGCATGGGGCTCGCCAAGCGGACTGACCGGCCGATGGGCGTAGCCGTCCGCGCGTACTTCAACTCGCCGGCCCGCACCAACGACGACCACATGGAGTCGTGGCTCGAACTCTGGGACGGCAAACCAGGCGAATCCAGCCTGCTGCCCGGCTACGGCTGGATCTTCGGCATGGGCGATGGGACGGTCAACGTCGGCCTCGGCACGGTCAGTTCCAGCTCCGAGCCGGCGAAGATGAATTACCGCGAGATGTTCTCGCGATGGCTGGCGAACACACCGGCGGAGTGGGGCTTCACCCCGGAGAACCAGGTCGGGCCGACGCTCGGCGCCGCCCTGCCGATGAGCTTCAACCGTCAGCCCGCCTACGCCCGCGGGCTGCTGCTGGTCGGCGACTCCGGCGGCATGATCTCCCCGTTCAACGGTGAAGGCATCTCCTACGCGATGGAAGCCGCCGAAATGGCCGCGGACGCGATCGCGGACGCCCGGTTCCGCGGCTTCGGTACGCCGAGCGCAGAGACTGCGCTGCGCGGCTACCCGGCCAGGTTGAAGGCCGAATGGGGCGGGTACTTCCGGCTGGGACAGGTCTTCGTGTCGCTGATCGAGCATCCGCAGGTGATGCACCTGTGCACCCGCTACGGGTTGCCGCGGCCGACCTTGATGAGATTCACCATGAAACTGCTTGCACACCTGTACGACACGAAAGATGGTGATTGGATGGACAAAGTCATCCGAGGCCTCGCAAAGGTGGCACCCTCAGCATGACAACCAAACCGCAGTGCTCGCCGCAGAAGGGACAAAGATCCTGATGAGCCCCTATATCCCGTTGCTGGGCATCATGGCGCTGGCCGCAGGCTTTCTTGCGATCTCCCTGCTGCTGAGCGCCTTCGTCGGGCCGCGCCGCTACAACAAGGTCAAGTACTCCTCGTACGAGTGCGGCATCGAACCCACCCCGCAGCCGGCCGGCGGCGGTCGGTTCCCGATCAAGTACTACATCATCGCGATGCTGTTCATCGTGTTCGATATCGAGACTATCTTCCTTTACCCGTGGGCGGTCACCTTCAAGCAGCTGGGCCTGTTCGCCCTGCTGGAGATGGTGCTGTTCATGGCGACCGTGTTCGTCGCGTACGCCTATGTCTGGCGTCGTGGCGGCCTGGAATGGGACTGAGAAGGCGTAGGGGCCGATATGGGTATTGAAGACAAGATCCCCCAGGGCGTGGTGCTGACTACGGTGGAGGGCATTTTCGGGTGGATGCGACAGGCGTCCTTCTGGCCGGCCACCTTCGGCCTTGCCTGCTGTGCCATCGAGATGATGGCCTACGGCACGCCGCGCTTCGACGCCGGCCGCTGGGGCCAGGAGGTCTTCCGGGCATCACCCCGCCAGGCCGACCTGATGATCATCTCGGGCCGGGTCAGCCAGAAGATGGCCCCGGTGCTGCGGCAGGTGTACGACCAGATGCCGAACCCCAAGTGGGTCCTGGCGATGGGCGTATGCGCCTCTTCGGGCGGGATGTTCAACAACTACGCGATCGTCCAGGGCGGCGACCACCTGGTTCCGGTGGACATGTACGTTCCCGGCTGTCCGCCGCGTCCGGACATGCTGATCGACGCCATGTGGAAGCTGCGCAAGGACATCGTCGCCAAGCGTCCGATCGGCCAGAACGAGCTGGACGCTTACGAGGCGGCCGAGACCGCAGCGCTCACGGCCCCCGCCACCCACGAGATGAAGGGCCTCATGCGATGAGTGATCCCAAGCTCCCCGGCGAGGAGAAGAGCATCGACAAGCCGGTGATGGATCCGGAGGCTTCGCCCAAGGCCGGCGTGGAGCGCGAGGACGCCCAGCCCGACCCGGAGCTCACCCCGGCGATCATCGAGGCGCCCAAGCCGATCGCGGTGAAGAAGGGCATGTGGGGTTCGGGCACCGGCGACACGTCCGGCTACGGCCGCATTGTCAAGCCCGTCGAGTGGCCCGCTCCGAGCGCGCCGCCGTACGGCTCGTGGTTCGACGGTGTTCACGACCGGCTGGCCGCCCTGGTGGCCGACCCGTTCATCAAGGTCGTCCTCGACCGTGGCGAACTCACCTTCCACATCCCGCGGGCAAAGCTCGTCGAGGTGATGCAGGCGCTGCGGGACGACGCGCAGCTGCGCTTCGAGTTCTGCGCCTCCGTCTCCGGCGTGCACTACCCGCAGGCCGCCGGTGAGGAACTGCACGTCGTCTACCACCTGCAGTCGATGACCCACAATCGCCGGCTGCGCGTGGAGACCTCGTGTCCCGAGGCCGATGCGCACGTGCCCAGCATCGTCGCGGTCTACCCAGCGGCCGACTGGCACGAGCGCGAAGCCTGGGACATGTTCGGCATCATCTTCGACGGCCACCCGCACCTCACCCGCATCCTGATGCCGGACGACTGGGTAGGCCACCCGCAGCGCAAGGACTACCCGCTCGGCGGGATCCCGATCGAATACAAGGGCACGACCGTTCCGCCGGTCGACCAGCGCAGGAGCTACTGATGAGCGCCCAGCACACCGACTACTACGCGGCTCCCGGTGAGGAGACCGAAGGCACCGTCTACACCGCCATGGGTGGCGGCGACTGGGGCGACATCGCCAGCGAGCAGGCCGAGCGCGGCGACGAGACCCTGGTCATCAACATGGGCCCGCAGCACCCGTCCACGCACGGCGTGCTGCGTCTGATGGTGGAGTGCGACGGCGAGACGGTGCAGAGCATCCGTCCCGGCATCGGCTTCCTGCACACCGGCATCGAGAAGAACATGGAGTACCGGTCCTGGACCCAGGGCACCACGTTCGTGACCCGCATGGACTACGTGGCCCCGATTTTCAACGAGGTCGCCTACTGCCTGGCGGTCGAGCGGCTGCTGGGCATCGAGGACCAGATCCCCGAGCGCGCAAGCGACATTCGCGTGCTGATGATGGAGCTGAACCGAATCGCGTCCCACCTGGTCGCGATCGGCACCGGCGGCATGGAGATCGGCGCCCTCACCGTGATGACGATCGGCTTCCGTGAGCGGGAGATGATCCTCGACTTCTTCGAAGCGGTCACCGGCCTGCGGATGAACCACGCCTACGTTCGTCCCGGTGGTGTGGCGAACGATCTGCCCGAGACCGGCATCGCCCAGCTGCGCGACGTGATCGCCTGGCTCGACAAGCACATTCCCGAGTACGCGGCGTTCTGCAACGAGAACCCGATCTTCAAGGGCCGCATGTGCGGGATCGGCGTCCAAGACCTGAGCGCATGCTTCGCGCTCGGTGTCACCGGCCCGGTGCTGCGCTCGACCGGCTACGCCTGGGACCTGCGCAAGCAGCAGCCCTACTGCGGCTACGAGACCTACGACTTCGACGTGCCCACCTGGG
>JAKOQD010000221.1 GCA_029778515.1 Actinomycetes bacterium | reverse complement strand
GCGTTGAACAGTGAGACCCGCTCGGAGACCACGCCCCGGTAGTCCAGGACGCCACGCGCGGCCAGGTCGACCACGATCGGCAGGTCGGTGCGCGTCCGGGCGCCGTAGGAGCCGCAGATCTGCTGACCTCGCCGCACCAGGCGGTTGATCTCCACCGCGGCGGTCTGGGCGCCGGCGGCCAGCCCGATCGGCACCATCCGGCCGCCGTCGGCCAGCAGGGTGAGCGCCTGCTCGAACGTCGCCGGAATGCCCAGCGCCTCGATGGCCACGTCGACCCCGCGTCCGCCGGTCAGGTCGAACACCCGCTCGCGCGCGTCCAGGTGCCGGGAGTTGATCACATCAGACGCGCCGTAGCGGATCGCCGCCTCCAGCTTCTCGTTGTCCACATCGATCGCGATCACCTTGCGCGCGCCCAGTTCATGCGCGACCTGCACGATGTTCGAGCCGACCCCACCGATACCGATCACAGCCACGGTTTCGCCGTAGCGCAGATCGGCGCCGCGGCGCACCGCACCGTAGGCCGTCATCGCCGCGCAACCCAGGATCGCGGCCGCGACCGCGTCCATGCCCGGCACCATCGGCGTGACCGCGGTCACTGGGATCACGCAGTACTCGGCCAGGCCACCCATGGAGTATTGGGCGATCACGTTGCCGTCCAGGTCGGCCAGGCGGCTCGTCCCGTCGAACAGCTGCCCCTGCAGGCGGTTGAAGCGGAAGAACGGGGTGCAGAGATCATCGCGGCCGCGCGCGCAATCCGGGCACTGCCCACAGGGCATCAGGAAAGCTCCACAGACCGCGTCCCCGACCTTCAGATCGGTGTGGTGCAGTTCCTCACCCAGCGCGACGATCGTGCCGGACACCTCGTGCCCCAGCACCGCCGGCGTCGGGAACGGGATCTTGCCGGCCATTACGTGCAGGTCGGAATGGCATAGGCCACACGCGGTGACCTTGATCAGCACCTCGCCGGCGCGCGGCTGCGGCGTGCGAATCCAGCGCACCTCCAGGGGCTTCCCCGGCGCCACCAGCACGGCGGCGCGCATGGTCTCTGGGATCTGGATGTCAGGAAGAGAAGGATCGGTGTGCTCCACTGGCCTGCCTGTCGCTAGTGCCCTGGCCGGCGTCCTCGCCAGCCAACTCGAAACTAGTGACAATACTTTGTCCTGTCAATAGGTCAAAGCTTAATTGGCCTAGTGGTAGCGCTACCCAGTTGTCCCGGGCGTGCCCCAGCCGCGACATCGAACTCCAAGGAGCAGGCGGCCAGCACAAAGCGGACGGTTCCTCGTCAGGTAGCCGAGGAACCGTCCACTCAGTTCTGTCTCAAGCCGGCCAACCCCAGATCCACCGAGCCGGAGGGTTCGATGCGGAGCCGACCGGGCCGTTCAGTCGATCTCGTAGACGCGCAGCGAGTTGGTCTGGCGGGTGTGCCGTCCGGGGTTGCCGGCGACGATCACCACCCGGTCGCCCTTGCTGACGAATCCAGTCTCCAGCAGGCCCATCTGCACCGAGTCGATCATCGCGTCCGTGTTGGTGTACTCCGGCGTGACGTAGGACTGCACACCCCAGCAAAGAGTGAGTTCCTGGGCCGTCTTGGGTAGCGGGGTGAAGGCCATCAGTGGGACGGCGGAACGCAGCCGGGCCAGCCGGTGCGGGGTGTCGCCCGAGATGGTGAACGCAGCCAGGTACTTGGCCTCGGTGCGCTCGGCCACCTCAACCGCAGCCTTCGAAATCACCCCGGAGACGGTGTGCGGGTCCCACCTGAGGTGCCGGATCTTGTCCAGGCCGTCGGCCTCGGTCTTCGTGATGATCCGGGCCATCACCGACACCGCCTCGATCGCGAACTCGCCGACCGCGGTCTCCCCCGACAGCATCACCGCGTCCGCACCGTCAAGGATCGCGTTGGCGACATCGGATGCCTCCGCGCGGGTCGGCCGCGGCGAGGTGATCATCGACTCCAGCATCTGGGTGGCCACGATCACCGGCTTGGCCCAGATCCGGGCCGCGTCGATGATCCGCTTCTGCACCGCCGGGACGTCCTCCAGCGGCAACTCCACGCCCAGGTCGCCACGGGCCACCATGAAGGCGTCGAAGGTGTCGATGATCGCGTCCAGGTTGTCGATGGCCTGGGGCTTCTCCAGCTTGGCGATGACCGGCACCCGCCGGCCCTCCTCCTCCATGACCCGGTGCACCGACTCGATGTCGGCAGCGTTGCGCACGAACGACAGCGCCACCATGTCAACGCCGTGCCGCAGCGCCCAGCGCAGGTCGCGTTCGTCCTTCTCGCTCAGGGCCGGGACGCTGACCGGGACGCCGGGCAGGTTGATCCCCTTGTGGTCGGAGACCATGCCGCCGACGACCACCTCGGTGACCACGTCGGCATCAGTGACTTCGAGCACCTTCAATTCGATGGCGCCATCGTTGATCAGGATCTGATCGCCGGCAGTGACATCGTCGGTGAGGGTGCTGAGCGTGGTGGACGCACGCTGGGCGTCACCGGGCACGTCTTCGGTAGTAATCGTGAACCGGGAGCCGTTCACCAGCATCACCGGGCCATCGGGGAACTTGCCCAGGCGGATCTTCGGCCCCTGCAGGTCGGCGAGGATGCCGATCGGACGGTTGGCGCTGCGCGCCGCGTCGCGGATCCAGCCCACGCGCTTGGCATGTAGCAAGTGGTCGCCGTGGCTCATGTTCAGCCGGGCGACGTTCATGCCCGCGGTTACGAGTTCTTCGATCGCCTCGGCGGAGTCAGTGGCCGGTCCGATCGTGCACACAATTTTCGCTCTACGCACGGTTGCACCCTAGCCCAACGTTCTCAGCCCCGCCCAGAATCACCCGCCGACTAGGGCGAGCGCTCGTGCTAAATCGTCAGGATACGGGGAAGTGAAGCGAACCGGGTCACCGCTGCGCGGATGCACGAAGCCCAGTTCGACCGCGTGCAGCCACTGCCGGTCCAGACCCAATTGCGCGGCCAGCACCGGGTCGCCGCCGTAGGTTGGATCACCGACGCAGGGATGCCGGATCGCCTGCATGTGCACGCGGATCTGGTGGGTGCGTCCAGTCTCCAGGTGCACCTCCAGCAGGGTCACCGCACGGAACGCTTCAAGCATCTGGTAGTGGGTGACGCTGTGCCGCCCGCCGCTGACCACCGCCATCTTGTAGTCGGCACCGGGATGGCGTCCGATCGGTGCCTCGATCGTGCCCGCCAGCGGGTCGGGGAGGCCCTGCACCAGCGTGTGGTAGGTCTTCTCAACCGTGCGCGCCTTGAACGCACGCTTCAACGCCGTATAGGCCGGCTCACTCTTGGCCACCACCATCAGCCCGGACGTGCCCACGTCCAGCCGTTGCACGATGCCCTGCCGCTCGGCCGCACCGGAGGTGGAGATCCGGAAGCCGGCCGCAGCCAAGTGTTCGACGACGGACGGCCCGTCCCAGCCGAGACTGGGATGCGCGGCGACTCCGGCGGGTTTGTCCACCACCACGATGTCGGCGTCGTCGTAGACGATGCTGATTCCGGCCACCTCCACCGGAACCACGGAAACGGTCGGTGCGGTGGTGATCTCCACTTCCAGCAGGTCACCGGCCCGCACGCGATGCGACTTGGCCACCGGAACCGAGTTGACCAGCACACCCCCGGCCGCGGCCAGGTCCTCGATCCGGCTGCGGGAGAGCCCGGTCATCCGGGACGCGGCTGCGTCCACCCGGTCGCCGTCCAGCCCGTCCGGCACCAGCCAGACGCTAGCCACGGGCTTGGGGCTGCGGCTTGGTGACGACTCCCGCCGGTGTCACCTGGGTGATCATCGATAGCCAGATCACCAGGACCGCCGCTGCGGTGATGAACATGTCGGCCACATTGAAGATCGCAAAGTTGGGCAGCTGAATGAAGTCGACCACGTGGCCGCGGAACGGCCCGGGTTCACGCAGCAGCCGATCGGTGAGGTTTCCGGTAATGCCAGCGAGCAGGAAGCCCACAGCCACCGCCCAGCCGGTGTGCCGGACGCGGGGCACCAGCCAGCCGAGGACACCGATCAGCGCGCAGATCGCCACTCCGGTAAGTACTACAGTGAAGTTCTCCCCCATGCTGAACGCTGCCCCGGGGTTCCGGATCAGCTGCAGCGTGACCAGTCCGCCGAGCAGCGCGATCGGCTGCTGCGGATCGAGCCGCGCGATCGCGACGGTCTTGGCCACCTGGTCCAGCGCCAGCCCGGCTGCGCCCAGACCCAACATCAACCAGGTCAGGCTCCGGCGCGCAGGGGAATCGGTCGGTCCGGTTATCGCCGTTCCTCCCGCTGCTTGCAGGTCACGCACATCGTTGCCCGCGGGAAGACCTGGAGCCGGTCCTTGCCGATCGGCTGGCCGCAGGATTCGCAGGAGCCGTAGTCGCCGGACTCGAACAGCTTGTAGGCCAACTGGGCCTGTTCGAGCATGTCGCGCGCGTTCTGCGCCAGTGACATCTCCTGGTCGCGCTCGAAGTTGGACGAACCGACGTCGGCCGGATCCCGCCCAGCGCCATCGCTGCCCTCTTCAAAGAGGTCGGCCAATCCTGCCTCGGCCACCTCGATCGCCCGCTCCATCCGGGCGATGTCGGCCAGCAGTTCCTGCCGGATCTCCTCGACCTCTTCTTCGGTCCAGGGGTCTTCGCCCTCGGCTACCGGAAAATGAACCCCCGTAGCCGGGGAAGCTGGTTCGATACCGTTGGCGCGCGCAGCCATTGGGTGCTCCTCCTACCGATGCTTTGAGCAGGGAGAGTACCACCTGCCCGACCGTTGGCCGGCCACAAAACGCAGCGCGCGCCCGGCCGTTGGCCGGGCGTGGCAGCGGCTACTCGCCCAGCAGGGCGTCCAACCTCGGGGTGGCCGATTCCGGAGCCGGCTCGCTGAGGATCTCCGGAACGTCTCCCGGCTCGATCACCGCGTCGTTCAACACCTTCACCTGGCTCTGCAGGTGGTTGGTGAGGCTGGTGCGGAAGTTGCTTTCGAACGAGCGCAGGTGGTCAACCTTGCCGCGCAGGACGTCCCGCTCCCGCTCGAGCTCGCTGAACAGCTCGGCGCGGCGGCGATCGGCGTCGCCGTTGACCGAGTCAGCGTTGTTGCGGGCGTCCGCGACCAGCTTCTCGGCGTTGACCCGGGCCTCGGACTCGATCCGATCCGAACGCGTGCGGGCGTCGGTGAGGGTCTCGTGGGCCTTCTTGTTGGCGCCGTCGATGACGCTTTCGGCTTCGGCCCGGGCGGACGCCACAATTCTCTGCGCCTCGACCTGGGACTCGCCGACCAGGCGCTCGGCCTGCTCGGTCGCCATCTGCAGCAGGCGGGTGACGGCCGGGGAAGCCTCAGCGGACGTGGTGACCACGATGTTGTCGACCTTGCCCGTCGGGGCGACCGGCTCGACCGGAGCGCCCTGCGCTGCGACAGCGGCAGCCTGGGCATCGGCAGCGACCTGGCGAAGCTGGTCGGCCTCGCCGCGAACGCCGTCGAGTTCGGCCCGCAGACCGTCGACCTCGGCACGGGCGGCGTCCAGCTCACCACGGATGTGCGCGAGCTCGTCCGACCGGCCGACGTCACCGTTGCGTGCCGCGTCGAGGTCGCTCCGGACGGCCACCAGTTCGGCGCGGACCTGGTCGAGCTCAGCCGACTTCCCGGACAGCTCATTGCGGAGTCTGTCCAGTTCGCCGCGGACGGAGGCGAGCTCGTCGCTGCGGCCCTGGAGTTCAGCCTTCAGTTGGTCGGCCTCAGCGGAGTCGCCGGGCACGAAGATGCTCGAAGGCTCGCTGGAGCTGAGCGCATCCACCTGCTGCTTAAGGGTGGCGTTCTCCTCGTTCAACTGGGAGAGCGTCGCCTCGACCTTGTCGACGAAGTTGTCGACGTCTACCGGCTCATAGCCGTTACGACGGGCCAGGTGAAAGCGGGTCTGGCGGACCTGCTCCAGGGTCAGGGTCATTACTCACCTCACGTGTCATGTGCCAGGCACGCAGTCACGCGCCTGTCGAAGGGCTTTCTCAGGCTAGTGCAGCACGGATCCTGAGGCCAAGCACCGCGCATTGATGAGAAGCAGGGTTGAACCGCGGGTCAAGAGTCAGCCGGCCAGTAGCCGCTGGACGACCAGCAACCCGAAATACAGCACCAGGAACGCCAAATCGATCTGCAGGTCACCGACGCGCAGTGGCTTGAGCACCCGACCGAGTGCCCGCAACGGCGGGTCGGTGACCGTGTACACGAACTCGGCCACCACGGAAAGCCAGCCGCGCGGCTCCCAGCCACGGATGAGCACCGGCAGCCAGCCCAGCACCAGCCGGACGGTCAGTATGACCAGATAGGCCCATACGGCCCACCCGAGCAGGAGCGCGACGAGGGCCATTTGCTGCCTTTCCGAATTGACCTGGCCGAAGCCGGGTCAGGACTGGTTGAAGAACCCGCCGGCCAGGCGCTCCTTGTCCTCGGCAGCCACGGTGACGTTGTGCGGCGAGAGCAGGAACACCTTGCTGGTGATGCGCTCAATGCTGCCACGCAGGCCAAAGATCAGGCCGGCGGAGAAGTCGACCAGACGCTTCGCGTCTGTATCCTCCATGTCGGTGAGGTTCATGATCACCGGAATGCCGTCGCGGAAGTTCTCGCCGATCGTGCGAGCTTCGTTGTAGGTGCGCGGATGCACCGTGATGATGCGGTTGATGTCGGCCACCCGCGGGTGATCCTTCACCGGACGCCGGGTCTCCAACTCGGTCACCGTAGCTGGACTACGGCTGGGCTCAGCGTCGCGACGGTCGACCACCTGCTCGGTGACCTCGTCAGCACCGGGCTCAGGCTCGGCGTAATCGTCGTCGGACACCAGGCCGAGCCATACAGCGGCCTTCTTGAATCGGTCAGCCATCGGATTCGCCTTTCTCGCCAGTCCTTGCCGACTCTAGTCCGCGTGGCCCCTGGGATCCCGCAGGCGGTTGCCGACACGCTCAGGGAACGTCGGAGAGCCAGACCAGACCGGCCTGGCGGCCGCTTGCGGCGCCGTCGCGCCGGTAGGAGTGCAGTGATGGTGTGGAACGCGTGCAGGGATCCACCCGGACGACGCGCGCGCCGAGCTCGGTGAGCTGAGCCTGCGCCGCTGCGCCAAGGTCGAGGCCCGGCGTGCCCCAGCTGGTCGTAGCCCAGGCGGCCGGATGCGCGGCAGTGAAGCTGTCCCGCAGTTCGGCGGGCACTTCGTAGCATTCGCCGCAGATGTGCGGCCCGATCCAGGCGGTCACTTCCTGCGAACCGAGTTCAGCCATTCGCTCAAGGGTGGCCACGAGCACTCCGTCCGCCAGGCCGACCCGGCCGGCATGCGCAGCTGCGACCACACCGGCGGACGAGTCCGCGAACAGCACGGGCACGCAGTCGGCCGCCCGCACTGCGAGCCCAAGGCCGCGCTCAGTGGTGGCGAGGGCATCGGCCGCCGTGGTGGCCAGCGCCTGCGGGTCGGTGTCCCGCGTCACGGTGAGCACGGCCCGGCCGTGCACCTGGTAGGCGTTGAGCGCGGGCACGGCCAGCGCGTCCTCGACCAGGTCCCAGTCCGGATTCCGCCAGGCCTCGCTAGGCTCGGCCGCCGTCTCTGGTCGGTGCAGGGTGAGGTCGAGCCGGCCGCCGGCCGCGGAGATGGCGTCGAAGAAGACGATCCCGACGCCGTCGGCGCCGGGATCGTTTCTGAAGCTGTACATGGGGGGCTGGCCCGGCCTACTTCAGGAAATCGGGCACGTCCAGTTCGTCGTCGTCGATCACCGGCGGTTCGAACGGCCGGACGACCGGCGCCGGGGCCGCCAGCTCGGGCTCGGGCTCGACCGGGGCCGGCCTGGGCTCCGGCGCGGCCGGACGAACCACTTCCGGACGGCGCTGCGGCTCGGGCCGCGCGGTGACCTTCTTGGGCGGCTGGCCGCCGTCGAAGCCGGCAGCGATCACGGTGACCCGGACCTCGTCGCCGAGGGCGTCGTCGATGACCGTGCCGAAGATGATGTTGGCGTCCTCGTGCGCGGCGGCCTCGATCAGGTTGGCCGCGGCCGAGACCTCGAACAGGCCGAGGTCGGAGCCACCGGCGATCGAGAGCAGGACGCCGTGGGCGCCGTCGATGCTGGCCTCCAGCAGCGGCGAGGAGACCGCCATCTCGGCAGCCGCGCGTGCGCGGTCCTCACCCCGGGCCGAGCCGATGCCCATCAGGGCGGAGCCGGCGTTCGACATGACCGCCTTCACGTCCGCGAAGTCGAGGTTGATCAGGCCGGGCGTGGTGATCAGGTCGGTGATGCCGGAGACGCCCTGCATCAGCACCTGGTCGGCCTGGCGGAACGCGTCCAGGATCGCCACGTGGTGGTCGGTCATCTCCAGCAGCTTGTCGTTGGGGATGACGATCAGGGTGTCGACCTCTTCGCGCAGGGCCCCGATGCCGTCCTCGGCCTGGGACGAGCGCCGCCGGCCCTCGAAGGTGAACGGACGGGTGACCACGCCGATCGTCAACGCGCCCAGCGACCGGGCGATCCGCGCCACCACCGGAGCGCCGCCGGTACCGGTACCGCCGCCTTCGCCTGCGGTGACGAAGACCATGTCGGCGCCCTTCAGCACCTCTTCGATCTCGTCGGAATGGTCCTCGGCCGCCTGGCGGCCCTTGGCCGGGTCGGCGCCTGCGCCCAGGCCCCGGGTGAGGTCGCGGCCGATGTCGAGCTTCACGTCCGCATCGCTCATCAGCAGCGCCTGCGCGTCCGTGTTGACGGCAATGAACTCGACCCCTCGCAGGCCGGCTTCGATCATGCGGTTGACGGCATTGACCCCGCCGCCACCGACACCGACGACCTTGATGATTGCGAGGTAGTTCTGGGAAGCAGTCCCCACGACACCCACCCTTACTCCGAGTCCGAAATGCTCAGACGTTGTGAAATCTCGATTTAGTTCGACGAAGCGGGCGAGCGGGGAAGTGCAAACAGGCTTCGGCGCGCTCCCAAGGCTAGGGATCACCCATTGCCATGTCCAAGATTGCCGAATCGCTCGGCGCGTCCCTCAAGTAGGGGTTCAGGGTTGCTCGATCCAGTCTCAACGCCGGGTCGGGAAGCCCGGCGCGGACACGTTGAACACCGTTCCGCCCAGCGGGAGCAGCGCGTCCAGCACCTCGCTCTTCAGCGGGGATTGCTCGGCGCTCCCCCAGACCACCCGGGAGCCGTCCAGCAGGCGCAGCGAGATGCCGTCGGTGCTGGTGGCCTCAAGCCGGGACACCTTTGCAGCCGTGGCCGGGCTGAGCGCGGAGAAGACCGTGCCCACGTCCACCAGCACCTGCTGATCGGACGGGTCCGCGGCCACCACGACCAGCCCGGACGGCGCGTGCTCCACCGCCTGGAAGACGACGCCGGTGGCGTCCGCCAGCAGATAGCCACCGCCGGCGGGAATGGCCAGCCGAGCCTTGCGCTCGACCACCTCGATCCGGACGGCATTCGGCCAGTCGCGCAGGACGGTCACCTCGGCCACCGGCGGCAGGCCGGCGACCTTCGCGGCCACGCCGGCGGGATCCACCCACATCAGCGGCGTGCCCGTGGCCACCTGGGCCGCGTCCAGCACTTCCGCCTTGGTCAGCACCTTCGCGCCCTTCACCTCCACCGAGTGCGCCGCGAGCACCGGCGAGAAGCCCACGATGTAGCCACCGACGAGCACCAGCGCCACGACCGCGGCCGCGATCAGCCGCCGGCGCCAACGCCGGCGACGGTCGTCGCGCCGCCGCAGTTCCAGCCTGGAGGTGGCGTCACTGATCGGGGTCACGCCGGCGTTTCCCCAATGGCCAGCCGGCGAGCCAGCTCGGGTCCGACCTTGGTGACATCGCCGGCGCCGAGGGTGACCACCAGGTCGCCGGAGCGAACCAGCCCGACCAGGGCCGGCGCGGCTTCGGTTAGGGTCTCGACGTAGTGGACGCGGCCCGGCGCGACCCCGGCCGCAGCGTCGGCGACCAGGCGTCCGCTGACGCCTGGGATCGGATCCTCCCTGGCCGGGTAGATGCCGAGCACGACGATCTCGTCCGCCAGCGCGAGGGCCGCGCCGAACTCGGCCGCGAAGTCGCGGGTGCGGGTGAACAGATGCGGCTGGAAGCAGGCCACCAGCCGGCCGCAGCCGACCAGGCCGCGCGCGGCGGTGAGCGTCGCCGCCACCTCGGTCGGATGGTGGGCGTAGTCGTCGAAGATGCGGACGCCGGCCACGTCGCCGACCGGCTGGAACCGTCGCTGCGTGCCGGTGAAGCTGGCCGCAGCCGCCCGCAGCCGGTCACCGGGGCAGCCGATCGCCCGGCCGGCGGCATAGGCCGCCGCGGCATTGCGCAGGTTGTAGCTACCGGGCACGGCCAGTTCTAGCGGCCCGGCGTCATCGGCTGCGGTCAGCATCGCCCGGGCGCCGGACGCCGGGAAGCTGAGGTCGCTGAGCCGCACATCGGCGTCCGCCGCTTCGCCGAACGTGATCACCTGCTTGCCGGCCGCCCGTGCCAGAGGGATCAGGTCGCGCGTCCCAGGATCGTCGGCGCTGGTCACGACCACCCGTACGTGGTCGGCGCTGACCAATTCGGCGAAACCGGACGCGTACCGCTCCGCGGTGCCCCAGTTGTCGAGATGATCGGCTTCGATGTTGGTGATCACCACTACTTCGGCCGGGTACTGCCGGAACGACCCGTCGCTCTCGTCGGCCTCGACCACGAACGCCTCGCCGGCGCCGAGGTGGTCCGCGCGTCCGGTCGCTGACAAGGGCGAACCCACCACGTAGCTGGGGTCGGCACCCGCACCGGCCAGCAGCACCGCGGTCATCGCAGAGGTGGTGGTCTTGCCGTGCGTGCCCGTGATCGCGACGCCACGCCGGCCCAGCATCAGCGCGCCCAGCCCTGCGCTGCGATGCCACACCCGCAGGCCACGGCGGCGAGCTTCGGCCAGTTCGGGGTTGGTCCCGCGGACGGCCGACGACACGATCACGGTGTCGGCGGCACCGAGTTGTCCGGCGTCGTGGCCGACGAAGGTGCGCACCCCGAGCGCGGCCAGCTGCGCGAGCACCGGCGAGTCGGCCTGGTCGCTGCCGCTGACCGGCACGCCGAGCTGGGCGTACATCGCGGCGATCGGGCTCATGCCGGCGCCGCCGACCGCGATGAAGTGGACCGCGCCAAGCTCGGTGACCGGCAGCAGGTCGATGGGTTCGATCAGTGCCATGGGTTCAGTCTCTACGCTGGGCCGCCGCGAGCACCAACCGGGCCAGCTTCGCTGCGGAGTCCGCCGGCACCAGCCGACGACAGGTCGCGGACATCCTCGCCAGGCGCTCGGGATCGGCCAGCAGCCCGTCCACTTCGGCCACCAGCCGGTCGGCGGTCAGCTCGGCGTCGGTAACCAGCCGGCCCGCGTCCGCCTCGATCAGGAAGCCGGCGTTGCGCGCCTGCTCACCGTTGCCGTGCGGCAGCGGGACGAAGATCGTGACCAGGCCGGTCATGGCGGTCTCCATCACCGTGCCTGCACCGGCCCGGCCCAGCATCAGATCGGCCGCGGCGTAGGCATTGGCCATCTCGTCAACGTAGCCCACCGGCCGGTAGACCGCACCGGTGTTCGGGTGGGTGACCGGTACATCCTCGGCAGTGAGGTTCGCCGCGCCCAGCACGTGCAGCACCGAGATCCCGGCGGCCAGCAGCCGCTCGCGCGCGGCGAGCGTCGCCTGGTTGAGGCTGCGGGCGCCCTGCGATCCCCCGCTGACCAGCAGCACCCGCCCGTCCGCGGGCAATCCGAACGCTTCCCGAGCAGCCGGACGCCGCGCGTCCCGGTCGAGGGTGGCGATGGCCTCGCGCACCGGCAGCCCCAGGTGCTGGGCGTGCGGCAGGGCGGTCTCGGCGAAAGTGGTCACCACATGCGGGGTGAACCGGGCAGCGATCCGGTTGGCCAGACCGGGCACGTAGTTGCCCTCGTGCAGCACCAGCGGCACCTTGGCCTGACGCGCCGCGAGATAGACCGGCAACGACACATAGCCGCCGAAGCCGACCGCCACCTCCGCCCCGTGGGCGACCAGGATGGCCTTGGCTTCGCGGACGGCCCGCCACAGGCGTCCGGGCACGGCGAACAGTTCCGGGGTGATCCGGCGCGGCAGCGGCACCGGCGGGATCAACTGCAGCCGCAGGCCCGCGTCCGGGATCACCCTGGACTCCAGGCCCTTGGGCGTGCCCACGCAGACGACGTCGACCTCGGCCAGTTCGGCCAGCGAGTTCGCGGTGGCGATCAGCGGCGAGGTATGTCCGGCGGTGCCACCCCCGGCGAGAACGATTCGGACGGCGTTCACGCGCGTCCCGCGGCGGTAGTCACCAGTGCCCGTTCCTTGCGGCTGCGCCGGCGGCGGGCGAACGCGCGATACTCCGGCTCCTGGCGGGCACAGGCCAGCAGCACGCCGAGCGCCATCAGATTGGCCATCAGCGCCGAGCCGCCGTAGGAGAGCAGCGGCAGGGGCACACCGATAACCGGGATCATCCGCAGCACGACGGCGATGTTGACCAACGCCTGGATCATGAACCAGCTGGTCACACCGGCTGCGGCGTAGCGGCAGAACCGGATGTCGGAGCGCATCGCGATCCGGAAGCCGGCGTAGCCGAGGATCAGGAAGAGGATCAGCACGCTCAGCGTGCCGATCAGGCCGAGTTCCTCGCCGATCACGGCCAGCACGTAGTCGGTGTGGGACTCCACCAGGCCACCCCACTTCTGCCGGCTGGCACCGAGCCCCAGCCCCCACCAACCGCCGGACGCGAGCGCGAAGATCGCCTTGATCGGCTGGTGGTTGACGCCCAACTGGTCGACTTCCTGGTTGAAGAAACCGAGGATTCGGGTCATCCGGTAGGGCGAGGTGACCACCAGCAGCCCGACCGCAGCGGCCACGGAGCCGACGATCGCACCGAGCACCTTCCAGGACGCGCCGACATACCAGAGCACCGCCAGCACCAGCGCGCCCATGATCATGCCTGTGCCCAGGTCGGACTGCAGCACGACCAGGCCGATCAGGATCAACGAGGCCGGCAGGAACGGGATCAACAGGTGCCGCGGGTCGCCGAGTTGCTTTCGCTTGCGCGCGAAGATGTCCGCCCCCCACAGCACGATGGCCAGCTTGGCGAACTCCGAAGGCTGAATGCGGAACAGCGAGGTGCCG
>JAKOQD010000220.1 GCA_029778515.1 Actinomycetes bacterium | reverse complement strand
TGACCGAGTTCAATGGGTCGTTGCAACACCAGGTTGTTAGAGCGAGCGTAACTGCTCCTCGAACACCTCGGCGGGAGTCCTCCAGTCGAGGATCTTGCGTGGTCTGTTGTTGAGCGCGAGGGCGACAGCTTCGACGTCCTCGGCGGACCAGCGTGACAGGTCGGTGCCCTTGGGGAAGTACTGGCGCAGCAGGCCGTTGGTGTTCTCGTTCGTCGGCCGCTGCCAGGGCGAATGCGGGTCGGCGAAGAACACCTTCGTGCCCGTGTCGAGTGCGAACTGGGCGTGCGCGGAGAGCTCCTTCCCGCGGTCCCAGGTGAGCGTCTTGCGGAGCTGCTCGGGAAGCTTTGTCATAGATGCCGTGAGCGCGGCGTTCATCGCGACGGCGCCGTAGCCGCCCAGCGCCGGGCCGTTCTTCACCGGCGGTGTCTCGCCGTAGCCTTCCTGCCGCGGCAGGTGCACCAGCAAGGTCGAGCGGCTCTTGCGTTCGACGATCGTGCCGATCGCTGACCGGCCGGTGCCGATGATGAGGTCTCCTTCCCAATGCCCTGGAACCGCGCGGTCGGCAGCCTCCGCTGGCCGCTGGGAGAACACGACATCCGCGGTGACATGCCCCTGCGGCCGGTTCTGTGCTCGAGCGCGGGGCTGGCGCAGCGCACGGCCGGTTCGCAGGCACGCCACCAGTTCCCGCTTGAGCGCTCCACGGCCCTCGATGAACAGCGACTGGTAGATCGCCTCGTGGCTGATACGCATGGATTCATCATCGGGGAACTCGACCCTCAACCGGTGGGAGATCTGCTCCGGACTCCACGCGACCGCCCACCTGCGGTCCTGCCGGTGCGGCTTGTTCAGTCCCTTCCACGCCGGCGGCTCAGGCCCGGTGACGATGGTGCCGTCGGGTCGGCGGACGTGGCCGGACAGTCGTTCCTGCACGTACTCACGGAGTCTGTCGTTGGTCGCGAGCTTCGCCGCCTTGGGGCGCTTCGCGGACTGTTGCGACTTCCATTGCGCCACCAGCGCCCGGTACTCCAGCTTCCCGCCCCGCGTGGCGGCGTTGCGGCGAAGCTCACGGGAGATCGTCCCCGGGTCGCGGCCGATCCTGCGTGCGATCTCACGCACGCCTACCTGCTTGGCGCGCAGGAGCGCGATCTCCTCGCGCTCCTCGAAGGACAGGTAGCGGCCGCTTGGATCGGCCAGTGAAATCGGTGGCATTCCGCCAGCGTGGCGAAACCAGCGACTCCCCACGGGTACGGACACGCCCACGTTCAGCGCCGCCTCGGCTGAGGTGATGCCCGTTGCGATCAGACGCCAGAACTGCCGCTGCACCTCCCGGGAGGGATCAGGCCGCCCCGGCGAGCGCATAGGCGGCCGTAACGCCCGATCCGCACGCCACTGCCGGCGCGCACCCTCGGGAACATCGCTGGTCTTCTTGAACCAGTCCGCCGTCGCCATCGCTGGCCACCTCCGATACTCGGGGGTGTTGCGACGACCAGTTGAATCCGCCCTG
>JAKOQD010000219.1 GCA_029778515.1 Actinomycetes bacterium | reverse complement strand
GCACGCTGCGGTTCTACGCCGGACGCGAAGGCGCCGAACCGATCCACCGGCTGTTCCTGACCGGCTCGGGACTGTCGATGCCAGGGGTCGCGGCTGCGGTCGCGTCCGGGCTCGAACTGCCGGTTACCGAGCTTGGCGTCACCGACGTGATCGGGCTGTCCAAGTCAGTGGCCGCGCAGGGTGCGCCCCCGCCGAGCCTGATGAACGCTCTCGGCATCGCGTTGGGAGACGAGAAATGAACCTCAACATTCGTCCGACTAAGTTGCCGCCCGCACAGGCCGGCAAGGTGCCCCGGGTCAACCTCATGCCGGCCAGCGAAGTGGCCAGGCGTGAGCGGCGCGTCCTCCTGCGCAACTGGATGCTCGGCCTCTTCGCCACCCTGGCTGGTCTGGGGCTCGGCGTCGGCGCGATGATCGGCGTTCGCATGGGCGCGGAGCTTCGCCTTGCCGAGGAGAATCAGCGCACCGAGCAGCTCACCATCGCCCTGGCCGGGTACGCCGACGTGACCAAGAGCCTCGCCGACCGCTCAGCCCTGGGCGACTTCCGCGGCTCGGCCGCGGCCAATGACCTGCCCTGGACCGAGCTCTACAGCGACATCTCCGGTGCCCTACCCGGCGGAGTGACCGTGCGGGGCTTCGACCTGCACCCAGGCGCGGCGCCGATGGCGGACGCCGATCCGGCCACCGCGGCCGGCCTGACCGGAACCATCACCTGCCGCAGCACCGACCCGGGTGACCAGCGGCGGATGGTGACCGCACTACGAAAGATCCCGGGGGCTTTGGCGGTGGACGCGGGCAAGCTCGACTATCTGGAGACCGACGCCACCTACGAGTACGTGATCACCTTCGTCGCCGACCAGACCCGCTACACCGGACGCTTCGCTCCCGAGGGCGGTGTGAAATGAATCTGCCCAAGCGCCTGATCAACCTGATCGGCACCGTACTGGTGGTCGGAATGCTGGCCGTCGGCATTTTCATGGTGGCCTGGCCGCTGTACACCGGCCACCTAGAGGTGGAGGCGCAGCGACTGTCCGTGGCCCAGTCCAACGACGTGCAGGCGGCCCGGATCCAGGAACTGGCCAAGCAGCAGGCCGAACTGCCGGCCCTCACCGCCGAACTCGACGG
>JAKOQD010000218.1 GCA_029778515.1 Actinomycetes bacterium | reverse complement strand
GCCGGGCATGACCACGAACCCCTGTGAATACTTCAGGAACATCACCTTGCGCGCGAAGAAGTACCGGAAGTTGATTCCCAGCGAGACGTACTTGTTCAGCGACTGCTCGAAGGGCAGTTCGATGCCCAAGCCGACGGAGACTCCCCCGGCCTCCAGAGCACCCTTGTTCGCCGCCTCCATGACGCCCGGACCGCCGCCCGTGATCGTGGCGTAGCCGGCCTCAGCGAGGCCGCGTCCGATCCTGGAGGCCGCGATGTACATCGGGTCGCGCCTCGGGGTTCGGGCCGACCCGAACACGCCGATGCCCGGGCCCACCTCGGCGAGCGTGCCGAAACCCTCGACGAACTCGGCCTGGATACGCATCACCCGCCACGGATCGGCGTGCGCCCAGGCGCCGTCACCCTTGCTGGTAAGCAGGCGCTGGTCAGTGGTCGTCGGGAGGACCTGGTCGTGGCGCCGGATCACCGGACCCTGCGTGCGGATCTGCTTGCTCACACGATCAATCTAGTGGCGACCTCCGCTTCCGCCGACGGGCGAGCACCGCGCGAATCCTGGCGATGACCCGCTCCGGGTCGGCCATCAGCATTGCCCAGGTGATGTGCAGCACCGTCCAATCCGCCTCGGTGAGGTCGTTGTTGCGATGTCGATCAGCCTCGAAAGCCGCGCGGCTGCTGTGGAACTCGTAGCCATCCACTTCGAGGGCCAGTTTCCGCTCACGGAACGCAACGTCGATCTCGTAGTTGGCGCCGCACGCGACCACCGCGTCGTTGGCCACCCAACCACGCATGTGGTGGCGGTCCAGAAGGTCGTGCAGGATCCGCTCCGCCCTGGAGAACGGCCGGGTCTTCGAGCGGTTCACGACCCGACGTCGGACACGGTTGCCGGCGCGTTTCGGGCTCGCGGCCAGTGCAGCTTCGAACTCTGCCGGCGGATAACCCTTGCGAAGCAGGAGGTCGATCCGGTCGCCGAGGTCCGTGGCGGCAGAGTCGACGGCAACCTGAGCGGCACAGAGCAGTGTCACCGGGCCACGGTGCCGGAGTTGCTGCGGTGCGACTCGTCTGCGGATGAAGCGGTACCCGTGCTTGGCTACGCGGGTTGTCGCCGTAATTGCCTCGATCGTCGCCACCTTTTCGTTCGGCCAAGCGGTCAGCTTCGCCGCGGCTGCGCCGACCACGATCGCGTCCGGAACTCTGGCGACGAGCGCCCGCAAGCGAGTGACCAGGTCGTCCGCCGCGTCGGGATGCACATAGACGCCGGGCAGGACTCGCACGATGCGGCCGGCCAGGCACCAGCGGCTCAGGCTCGACTTGCGAGCCCGGTGTTGGCTGGCGAGCAGGATGCCTTCATGGTCGGCGAGTAGTGCGGCTAGATCGATCACGCCCATACCTTCGGCAACTCGCCTCGAAATCTGTCACGCGATCTGCCCATCTGTGGACAACTTCGGCCCTGTGGAAAATCGTTCAGCTCGCCGGTTTGGGACAACTCCGCCGCCAGCGGCCGCGGATCGCCAGATCCGGGCGGATCAGCGCTAATAGCGGCAGATTTGTCCCGGAGTCGGCCAGTGGGCGGCACCGGTTGATGGGCCGAGCAGTCGGCGGATCAGCCCAGCCGCGGTAAGCCGGGCCACCTGATCACCGTCGGTGCCGGCGATCGCTGCGGCGCTTGCCGCGCTGGCTCAGAATCACTGCGGCGCGGCGGGCTCAGCCCAGCCAGCGCAGCAGTGCGTCCCTGCACGTGTAGAGGTCTGCCACCGGTGTGAACTCATCGTCGGCATGCGCCTTGCCCGGATCCGCCGGACCGAAGTTCACCGCAGGCACACCTAGCGCAGCGAAGCGGGCCACGTCGGTCCAGCCGTATTTGGCGGACGGTTCCCCGCCCACCGCGGCCAGAAACTCCTGCGCGATCGGACGGCCCAAGCCTGGCCGCGCACCCAGCGCGAAATCGATGAACTCGAGCCGGTAGCCCTCGAACAGGTCCAGGCAGTGCTGCTTCGCGTCCGCCTCATCGCGGTCGGGAGCGAAGCGGAAGTTGACCGTGACTGAGGCCGCGTCCGGGATCACATTGCCGGCGATCCCGCCACTCACGGCCACCGCGTTCAGCCCCTCCCGATAGGTGAGTCCGTCCACCACCACCTGCCGGGGCTGGTACCCCGCCAACCGGCGCAGCGGCTCGGCCAGTTCGTGAATGGCGTTGTGCCCAAGCCATGCCCGAGCCGAATGCGCGGCCGTCCCTGCAGTCCGCAGAACGAATCGAAGGGTGCCCTGGCAGCCACCCTCGATCCTCGCCGAAGTGGGCTCCATCAGCACCGCGAAGTCGGCGGCCAGCCATTCGGGATGCTCTCGTGCGACCCGGGTGAGCGAGTTGTCCTCGGCGGCCACCTCTTCATGGTCGTAGAAGATCCAGGTGATGTCGCGCGACGGTGCCGCCAGCGCAGCGGCGCAGGCAAGCGCGACGGCCACGCCGCCCTTCATGTCGCAGGTGCCGCGGCCGTAGACCCGGTCACCGACCACCGTCGAAGGGAGATTCCCAGCCACCGGCACGGTGTCCAGGTGCCCAGCGATGACCACCCGCTCGGCGCGGCCGAGGTCGGTGCGCGCGACGACGGTGTCGCCGTCGCGGACGACCGCAAGGTGCGGCTGCCCCCGCAGCGCGGCCTCGACCAGGTCAGCCAGCGGACCCTCGTTGCCGCTGACGGACTCGACATCCACCAACTGCCGCAGCAGCGTCACGAGGTCTGTGGTCAGATCCAAGGTCATGGCCCTAGAGCCTAAGCCCGCAGCCACACCAGCGTCGCGAACCAGCCGGCGCCGGACTGCGGAAGGGCCGCTAGTGGTTGGCCGCGTCCGGTTGCACCACCCTGCGTCCGGACCGCAATTTCACCCCGGTAGGCTTGCGCGCATGACCCGACCCGCGCACGGCTGGGGCCTGGCCAGCGTCCACGCCTCCGGCCAGGTACTCGACACCTGGTTCCCGAATCCAACCCTGGGTGCCTCGACCACCACTGAACCGCCGAAGCAGCTGGTGGCTGCGGCGCTCGTCGATGACGAGGTGCGCGGCGTCCGCCTCGATCCGGTGCTCATCGAGATCGACCTGGACGCACCGCCGGCCGGTGTCAGCGACGCTTACCTGCGGCTGCACCTGCTCAGCGCGCGGATCTGTGCACCACGCACGATCAACCTGACTGGCGTCTTCGCAGTGCTGCCCAACGTCGTCTGGACCAACTACGGTCCGTGCGCGGTGGAGGGATTCGAGGACGTCCGGCTCGGCCTGATGGGCAGCCGCGGACGGGTGAGCGTTTTCGGCGTGGACAAATTCCCCCGCATGACCGATTACGTCGTTCCGAGTGGCGTGCGCATCGCGGACGCAGATCGCGTCCGGCTGGGTGCGCATCTGGCATCCGGCACTACCGTGATGCACGAGGGCTTCGTGAATTTCAACGCCGGGACACTGGGTTCGTCCATGGTGGAGGGCCGGATCTCGGCCGGAGTGGTCGTGGGCGACGGTTCCGACATCGGCGGCGGCGCGTCCATCATGGGCACCCTGTCTGGAGGTGGCCAGGAGCAGATCACGATCGGTGAACGCTGCCTCCTGGGTGCCGAGTCCGGCGTCGGGATCTCGCTCGGCGACGATTGCGTGGTCGAAGCGGGCCTGTACGTCACGGCCGGCACGAAGGTGACCTTGTCCAGCGGCGCGGTGGTGAAGGCGGCTCAACTGAGCGGTCAGAACGGCCTGCAGTTCTGGCGGAACTCGGTCAGCGGTACGGTCGAGGCGCGCACGCGGGCTGGCACCGGAGTCGAGTTGAACTCGGTCCTGCACACCAATTGAGGAACCGATGAAGGGACTGCGGTCGAGCCTTTTTGCGGTTCTGGGCGCGGTCGTCGTGCTGGCGATCATCGCGGGCGGGGTCGTGCTCTGGTCGACCTACAACAAGGCACCGCTTCCGATCGATGACCGCTGCGTGGCTATCGCCGGCGGCAACACCGCGACCATCGACCCTGCTCAGGCGCACTACGCGTCGATCATCGCGGGCATGACGATCAAGCGCGACCTGGCGCCGCGAGCCGCGTCCATCGCGTTGGCGACCGCATACCAGGAGTCGGGGATTCGCAATCTCGATTACGGGCATGCCGACTCGATTGGGCTGTTCCAGCAACGCCCATCGAAGGGCTGGGGCACGATCGAAGAAATCATGAACCCCTGGTACTCGGCCCGCGAGTTCTACCGGGCGATGGAGCGCATCGACGATTGGGAAAACAAGGACATCAACGACGTCGCGCAGGCCGTGCAGCGCAGCGCCTACCCGGACGCGTACCGCCGCCACGAAACCAACGCACGTACGCTGGCGAGCTCCCTTACCGGGGAGACTCCGGCGTCCTTCCGATGCCAGGTCGCTGCGCCGAATACTGCCGATCCCGACGGGATGGGCCGACTGCTCACCAAGACACTCGGCGCCGACAATGTCAGCATCAAGGCTGTCGGCGGCGAGTTGACCGTGACGGCTGCGAACGCCACTCATGCTTGGGCAGTAGCCAACATCGCGGTGGCGAACACCGCCGAGTTCGGGCTGGCGGCCGTGCAGCTGGGTGAGTATTCCTGGACCCATTCCAGCCGGACCCTGGCCGAGTGGGTGGGAACCGGGCCCAAGTCCGATACCGAGGTGAAGCTGCAGTTCGCCGTGCCGACGCCGCGCTGAGCGGGACGAAGTCGGCCACACTCTCGGCTAGCCCGAGAACCTCTGAGCGGCCGCCGGGAGTGCTCCCGGGTTTCGGGACAAAGCTGGCGCCAGTTGCTCAGATCGGGCCGCTAACGCCCGGCTTCGCCGACTCGGGGCAGGTTTGTCCCGAAAGTTCTAGGCGCGGAGCGGGACGTAGCCTGCATCCGCGACCGTCCGGGCGCCGGCTTCGCTGGTCAGCCACTCAAGCACCCTGCGGGCAGGGCTGCCGGCGGGCTCATCAGCACGGACCACAGCGAAGAAGTCGTTGGCGTAGGGGTAGCTGCCATCGGCGATCGTTTCCTTGGTCGGCTGCACCCCGCCGACGCCCAGCATCTTGATGCCGTCGACCGCATACATGTTCGCGAGGTAGTAGTACACGCTGTAGCCGAGCGCATTCCCGGTGTTGGCGTAGCTGGCCACACCGTCGATGATCTCGCCCATCTCCGCGGTGATCCGATCAGTCGGCGCCTTCGTGAGCTTCGCCTGACCCACGACATACTTGCGCAGCAGGGCCTGCGAACCGGACTCCTCCGCGCGCTGGTAACCGACGATCTTCGCGTTCGCACCGCCCACCTGCTGCCAGTTACTGATCTTGCCCGTGTAGATATCGCGGTACTGCTTGGTGGTCAGCGATTCGACCGGGTTGCTGGAGTTGGTGAAGAAGACCAGAGCATCGCGTCCGATCGGATGGGCTTCGAGCTTGACCCCGGACGATTCGACCTCGGCCTTGACCGCCTCGTCGGCTTCGTAGACCACTAGCAGATCCACCGCACCGGCGACGAGGTTGCGCCAGGCTGCGGGCGTCCCGTTGGTGTTCACGGCGTTGTCAGCATCGGTTTCGGAGACACCGGTCAGCCGCTGGATGGCCAGCGAGATCAAGGGGATGTTCGCCGTCGAGCCGTCGATCGTGGGCATGTCCGCGAGGGTGAACGAGAAGTCCGCCTGCGCGCTGGCGCTCTCGGTACTCGCGCTCGGTGTGGTCGACCCGGACGGGACCATCGGCGAAGTCACCGAGGCGGACGGGGTCGGCCCGGAAGCCACGCACCCGGACAGGACGACCGCCAACGCGGTGGCCGCGAACAGGAAATGACGCATTCTCAATCCTCCAATTGGGTGAAACGGCTCTCCCGATAGCGCCAGGCCCCGGTCGCGTCCACTAAGCCCTGATACCGGCCGGCGACCGCCCAGTAATACTCCGGAACGCTGCCGGAAGCCGCCGCCAGAGCTCTAACGCTGCGGAACGTGGTTCGGTTGCCCCGGGTGTCGAAAACGTCCGGGGGCAGGGTGACCACGGACGGCGCGCACATCACCCAGGCGGTACCGATCAGATCGCAGAAACTCCAACCTGCGGACGTGACGCTGCGCCCGTCGGCCAGGAAGTGGAGCCTGGTCAGGTTCAGTTGGAGATCGTCGTCGGTATTCGGGTCGGTAACCGAGTCGCTCACAATGTCCCGGCTGATCGCCTTGGTGAGTCCGGCCGGCAGATCGGTGCGAGTCAGCTCGGGCAGCAGCACCAGCTTGCCGAGCCCGTCCGCCGACACCGTAGTGCAGGCGCCGGCAAGGTTGCAGTAGATCGGGGACGGGCTGACCGGCAGGATCACGTTCGCGTCCGGTCCGAGCAGCCCCTCCTGCTCTCCGCGAAACACGTGGTAGCCGAGCAGCGCATCGTTGGCGTCCGTTTCAACCGTGATGCTGGTCCAGGGCCCGCTCACGGGGTTGAAGTCCGCATCGATCAGGGTCTCGGACGTGCCGTCGCCGATGATCGCGCGCCCGGCCACGAACGGGTTGGCGTCGGCGAACCGCGGCTCCACGAGCCACTGCCCGGCAAGGCTGACGTACCCGAAGGTCGAAGTGGACTGGTAGTCCGGACGCTTCGCTGCAGCCGGCAGCCCCGGCGCGCCCGGCTCCAGCGCGGAGTACCACAGCCAGCCCGGATGCGGCGTCCGTGCGCCACTGCTCAGGTCGAGGAAGTACTCTCCCTCGGGGTCGGAGACGTTGACGATCTCGCCCTGCACCACCTCGATGTGCCGATCCTTGGCCAGCGGCACGACGATCCGGCCAGTCGAGAGCTGCAGTACCCCGGAGTTGTATTCACCGGTCTCTCCGGAGATCACATCGGTGAAGACGACGTGATCGGAACCGGCGCAGCCTGCGTCCGCTGCCGGCGTCCGCAGCATCAGTTTGCCGGTGAGGTCGAGCACTTCGGCGCGATGATCGCCGCGTTCCCCGATGACGAAGGCAGCGCGCCCGTGGGCGTCCGGGCAGTACTGGTAGTTGTCGAAGCGCGGCTTCACGACGAGCTGGCCGTTCACGTCGACGAAGCCGTAACGCTCGTACGCCTGGCTGCCGTAGTCGGTGACCACCCGGAGTTCGATGGTGGGCCAGAGCATCGGGTCGCCGTCCGCGGCCGGCATGGCTGAGGAACCGCGGTATTCGCCGGGGATGGTGGACGATGCCGGCGCGGACGGTTCGGCGGACGTCCCGCCCGTTGCGCTCGGAGCAATCGAAGTTGCGGTCGGTGGGCTGGTGATGGCCGGACCGGTAGCAACGCAGCCGGCCAGAGTCAGCAGCGTTATCATCACGGACACCCTTCGCACAGGGTCATCATGGGCCTCAACCGGCCGGACGGAAGTGGTCCGCGCCGAATCTGATGAGTTTCTCAGGAAGCGGTCGGCGAAGGGCTTGGCCTCGAAAGACCCGACCAGCGGACGGAATTAGCCGGCCGCGGCCAACAATCGCTTGGCCGCTGCGGCAACACGTTCGTCCGTAGCGGTGAGCGCCACCCGGACGAACTCGCGTCCGGCGTCGCCGTAGAAGTCTCCGGGTGCGACCAGGATGCCGAGGCCGGCCAGGTGTTCCACGCTGGCCCGGCAATCCTCGTCGCGGGTGCACCAGAGGTAGAGCGAGCCCTCGGAATGCTCCACCCGGTAGCCGGCTGCCGCCAGCGCCGGACGCAGTCGGGCCCGGCGACGCTGGTAGCGCGCGCGCTGCTCCTCGACGTGGGCGTGGTCACCCAGCAGACTGACCATCGCGGCCTGGACGGGCGTGGGCACCATCAGTCCGGCGTGCTTACGCACCTCGCGCAACTCGCTGACCAGGATGGGGTCGCCGGCGAGGAAACCCGCGCGGTAACCCGCCGCGTTCGAACGCTTCGAGAGCGAATGCACAGCAATCAGGTTCGCCAGCGAGCCGCCATTGATCTCTGGATGCAGCACCGATATCGGCTCGGCGTCCCAGCCGAACTCGGCGTAGCACTCATCCGACGCAAGCACCGCACCGACGCCGCGCGCCGCGGCCACCCACTCTCGAAGGCGCTGCGGGGTGAGGATCTGGCCGTGGGGATTGGCCGGGGAGTTGATCCAGATCAGGCTCGGCTTGAGTGCGGCGACCTCGGCCGGGTCGTCGCAGGCCACGACCTTGGCCCCGGCGATGCGTCCGCCGACATCGTAGGTGGGGTACGCGGTGGTCGGGATGACCACCGTCCGACCAGCGCCGACGCCCAGCAGCGTGGGTAGGAGCGCGACCAACTCCTTTGTGCCGACCACAGGCAGGACGCCGTCGTCGACCAGCCCCCGCGCGCTCCAGCGCCCGGCCAGGTAGTCGATGATGGCCCGGCGCAGCGCGGGGGTGCCCCACGTGGTCGGGTAGCCCGGCGCGTCCGCCGTGTCGGCGAGCACGCGTTGGGCGATTTCCGGCGTCGGGTCGACCGGCGTGCCGACCGAGAGGTCGACGATGCCGTCCGGGTGCGCGGCCGCTCGGGCCCGGGCCGCGTCCAGCGAATCCCAGGGGAAGTCGGGCAGCCGTTCGGCCAGCCTGCTCACACTGCCTGCGGGGGCAGCGCGGCGACGGTGGGATGGTCGGCGTCAATCGGACCCAGCTTGGCCGCGCCGCCGGGCGAACCGATCTCGTCGAAGAAGTGCACGTTGATGTCGTAGTACTCGGCCTGATCGGACGGGACGTCGTCCTCGTAGAAGATCGCCTCAGTCGGGCAGACCGGCTCGCAGGCACCGCAGTCGACGCACTCGTCGGGGTGAATGTAGAGCATGCGGTTGCCCTCGTAGATACAGTCGACCGGACACTCCTCGACGCACGCGAGATCCTTCACATCGACACATGGAAGAGTGATCACGTACGTCATGAAACCGGCTCCTAGCTAGACAGTTGGCCTACTCGGAGCACTCTACAACCGACATGATGAGATGAGGCGGAGTGGGCGGCGCGCTTCCAGAACCCGGTCGTCGGGTGAGCGTGCGGCGGGTGCGTCCGGACGGGTACTTCAGCGACCTGATCGGGTTCGTGGTGGCAGCCAGCGCTGCTGAGCTGCGATTGCAGGATCGGCGTGGCGAAACCCATCAGGTGCCCTGGGCGCAGGTGCACGCGTGGCGTCCGGTCGGTGTGGCCAGAGGTCGCGACCCGATGCGGACGCCGCTGGCCGAACTCGATCGGCAGGCCCGGCTCGCCGGATTGTCCGGACGCTACTACGTCGCCCGGCTGAGCGATCTGCTTGACTCCCGGGAACCCATGCCGGGCAGTCCGCCGAGTGCACCGCCACCATCTCCGGCTGAGCATGTCGGCGAATGGGTGGTGGCAGCACCGACTGCCGACCTGATCGCGCTCGCGTGGTGGGCCGCGCATCGTGACGCTCGCTCATTGCTGCTGGTTGCGGGCGATCCAGCTGACCATGAGCGGCTACTGAGCCTGGGCATGGTGGCGCGACTGGACTGACCTTTCGGGACAAATCTGCCCCGAGCCAGCGGGTCTGGGCCGCGAAACGTGATCCGGACGCCGCGGGTGTCAGCTTTGTCCCGCAATGGTGGGACGTCGGCGCTGAGCAGGGTCTCGACAGAGTTGGACCAGCCGGGCCGGCGCGGCGGGCTCAGTCCTTCTTGGCCGGGTCCTTGCCGCAGACCACTGGGGTGAGGGAGTTGTAGCTCCACTTGAATGGCTCCTTCTTCAAGAGCTTCTCGCCCTCGTAGAAGAGCCGGTAGAACTTCACGTCGAAGCCGCTCATCGCGCTCTGCGCGATGCAGCCATCGGAGTCGTCGTAGACGGTCTTGCCGGGCGCGCGGTAGTTCGAACGCACCGGCGTGGTCGACTTGATCGTGTACCGCTTGGTCGACCAAACCTTGACCGTGACCGAGCCCTGACTACCGGTCTTGCCGGTGATCGAAGCCTGCAGCAGCACCCCGTAAGGGGAATCGTTCTTGAACTTCATGTCGACGCTCTCCCAGTCCAGCGTGGCCTCGCGGCCGACCGGGTAGCGGTTGAAGTACAGCGAGTGCGGCTTGTGGTAGATGTCCTTCAGCCCGGCGAAATAGATCGCGTTGAAGGTGGTCGTGGTGGCCTGCGAGATGCCGCCGCCCAGGCGCTCGACGATCTTGCCGCCGTCAATTGCGCCACCGGCCATCCACCCTGCGGCGGTGGTCCGCTTGCCCAGGATCTGGTTCATGCTGAAGGTCTCACCCGGCAGCAGGAACGTGCCGTTGATCAGCTTGGCCGCCTTGCCGATGTTGTTGTAGCGGTAAGCCGTGCCAGGGAAGTAGGTGGTGAACTTGCCGATCACCTTCTTGACCCCGAGCTGCTCCACATCGGCCGTGGTTACCGCCGCAGGTTGCGCGCTGACCTCAACGGACGCGCTGCGCCCGGACGCCTGGGAGAGCACCGGCACCAGAGCTGCACCCAACTGCTCGGGATCAACTCCGACACCGTCGACGGACGGGACGACCTTCGGCTTGCCCTTGCTGATCGTGTAGCCGGCGTTCTTCGGCTGCTTCAAGCCGAGCCCGGACAGCTGCTTGGCGACCTGGCTGGCAAGGGTTTTCGAGTCGAAGGAAGGCACCAGTGATCCGTCCTTGGGCTCGAACTTGAGGCTGGCTGCGATCGCGGCCGGCTGGAGGTTCAGCTTGCCCTTGTCCGCAACGCTGACAGTCACCGCCTCACCTATCGCGCTCTTCGCCAAGCCGTCAGCGACATCCTGAGCCTCGGTGGTGGTGACGGCAGGTTCCGCGGTGGCCAACGGCGCGGTCACCGGCTCAGCCTTGAGGTAGGCGGCCTGGATCGCAGCCCTGGTGGCGGCCCGATCCACGGCCACGCCGGCCTTGGCATCGCTGACCACCGGTTTGAGTCCGGAATAGGCGACGCCGGCGTTCACCGGTTCGACATCCACCTTCGCGGCGAGCGCGTCCACGGCTGCGTTCAGCTTGGCCTGGTCGACCTTGAGCACCGCAGCCTGCTCGGCGCCACCGAACAAGACGGTCAACAGGTGCACCGGGTTCCACGAGGAGCCGCCGCCGGCCTGCGCCACCGAGGCTTCGTAGTCCACGGCGAGCCCGGCCTCGGCAGGCTTCAGCGACATCGATTCGTCGCCGGCCTTCACTGAAATCGGCGCAGCGGACGCGGCGGCCAGCTCCTTCTCCAGCTTCGCGACAGCCTGCGCGGAGTTGAGCCCGCCGAGTTGGACGCCGTTCACCGATGACTTGACCGGAAGGTTCTCACCGGCAAGGAAGTGTCCGGCCACGTAACCGCCACCGAGCAGCGCGATCAGGCCGGCGCCTACGCCGATACCGATCTTTGCGGTCGTGGACAGCCCCTTGGATGGTGGCAACTGGAATTCCTCTCGGTTCGGGCACCCCCAATGTTACGTGTACGAAGTAAGCGGCTCGGGATCGGCTGACCGGGCAGAAGGCGTCCCCAACTGCGCGACCACGATCCCGATGATCATCAGGGCCGCACCGGCGTAGCCGCGCAGCCCCATGAACTCGCTCAGCAGCAGCGCCCCACCCAGCGCGCCGAACACCGATTCGGTGGCCATGATCAGGGAGGCATGGGTGGCCAGGGCGTGCCGCTGACCGACCACCTGCAGGGTGTAGGCGATGCCCACCGACACGAGCCCGCCATAGAGCAGCGGGATCGCCGCCTCGACGAGCCCACCGAAGGGTGCCGACTCGGCAAGGAGCGCGACGACCGAACTAACCACAGCGCAAGTGAGGAATTGCACCAGCGCGAACCGCAGCGCCGACAATCGTCCCGCGAAGTGCTCGATCACGAGGATCTGGAGCGCCCAGAACACGGTGGAGAGGATCAGCAGCCACTCGCCGCGTCCGATGGTCAGCTCGTCGTTGACGCTGATCAGGTACAGCCCCACCAGCGAAGCCACGACGCCGAGCACGGTGGCGAGGTTGCTGCGATGCCCACGGAAGGCGGCGATCACCGGCACGAACACCATGTACAGCCCGGTGATGAACGCCGCGTTCCCCGCCGGGGTGTCGGACATCGCCACCTGCTGCAGGTTCACCGCGATCGTCATCAGCACGCCGGACGCGATGCCGGGCAGCACCACTGCGCGGGTGGCCGCCGTCCGTTTGGCCCTCGGCACACCGCGGACGCGATCGCGCACCCAGATGATCGGCAGCAGCACCAGCGCACCCAGCGCGAAGCGGACTGCGGTGAAGCTGAACGGCCCGACGTGCGCCGCGCCGACCCGCTGGGCAACGAAGGCGAACCCCCACAGCGCGGACGCCAACAGCAGCAGCCCGTTGGCGGTGAGCCGTTGTCTCGGGCTGCTGCTGAGTTGTCCGGGTTGAGGCAGCGGTCAGCCCAGCCGGGAGAGGGCGGTGCGGGCGCGCTCGGCGACGTTCGCGGCAGTGAAGCCGTACTTTGCGAACAGCACACCGGCGGCTGCCGACTCACCGAAATGGTCGATGGCGACGATCTCGCCGGCATCACCGACGTACTCGCGCCAGCCCATCGGGGAGCCCGCTTCGACGGAGACCTTGGCCACCCCGACGGGCAGTACGGACGCCCTGTACTCGGCAGACTGGGCGCTGAACCACTCCTGGCAGGGCATCGAGACGACGCGCGTGCCGACACCCTCGGCCTGCAGCAGGTCACGGGCGGCCAGGGCCACCTCGACCTCGGAACCGGTGGCGATCAGGACGACCTTCAGTTCGCCGTCGGCGTCGACCAGGGTGTAGGCGCCCTTCGTCAGTTCGGACGCAGCCGCAACCCCGGGCTGGTCGCGGTCGACCACCAGCAGATCCTGGCGGGAAAGGATGATCGCGCTCGGCCGGCCCGAATTGGCCAGCGCAGCGGCCCAGGCCTGGGCGGTCTCGTTGGCATCGGCCGGACGGATCACGTCCAGCCCCGGGATCGCCCGCAGCGAGGCGAGATGCTCGATCGGCTGGTGGGTGGGGCCGTCCTCGCCGACGCCGACCGAGTCGTGCGACCAGACGAAGATCGAAGGCACCTTCTGCAGCGCGGCCAGCCGGACCGCCCCACGCATGTAGTCGGCGAAGACCAGGAAGGTGCCGCCGTAGCAGCGGGTCAGGCCGGACTGGGTGATCGCGTTCACGATGTTGCCCATGGCGTGCTCACGGATGCCGAAGTGCAGCGTCCGGCCGGTGTAGTCGCCCTTGAAGTCGTGCGAGGACTGCTCCGGCGGCAGGAAGGACAGCTGGCCCTTCATCGTGGTGTTGTTGGAACCGGCGAGGTCGGCCGAGCCGCCCCACAGCTCCGGCACCACATCGGCCAGCGCGGTCAGCACCTCACCGGACGCGGCGCGGGTCGACTTTTTGCCCGGCGCGAACACTGGCAGCGCACCCTGCACGTCCGGCAGGCCACGTACCACCAGCCGGTCGAACAGGTCCGCCTGCGCCGGCGCAGCCGCGCGCCAGGCTTCGAACTTGGGCGTCCACTCGGCCTTCGCCGCAGCGGCCCGATCGGCAGCCTGCTTCCGGGTGTAGGCCAGTACCTCGGCCTCGACTGCGAAGTTCGCGGCCGGGTCGAAGCCGAGCTGGGTCTTCAGCGCGGCCACCTCGTCAGCACCCAGCTTGGCGCCGTGGACGGAGTGGTGGCCGGCCTTGGTCGGCAACGGCCAGCCGATCACCGTGGTCAACTTGATGAACGACGGCTTGTCGGTGACCGCCTTGGCGGCCTCGATCGCGTCGTGGAGGGCCTGCACGTTTTCGGTGTAGCTGGTGCCACCACCGGTCCAGTCCACGTGTTGGGTGTGCCAGCCGTAGGCGGCGTATCGCGCCGAAACGTCCTCGGTGAACGCGATCTGGGTCTCGCCCTCGATCGAGATCCGGTTGTCGTCGTAGAACAGGATCAGGTTGCCCAGCTTCTGCGCGCCGGCCAGCGACGACGCCTCGCCGGAGACGCCCTCCTGCATGCAGCCGTCACCGGCGATGCAGTAGATCGTCCGATCGAAGATCGAGGACTCCCCCAGCGGGGTGGCCGGATCGAGCAGCGCCCGTTCGCGGCGAGCGGCCATCGCGAAGCCCACCGCGTCCGCCACGCCCGCGCCGAGCGGGCCGGTGGTGCACTCGACGCCGGCGGTGTGCCCGAACTCCGGGTGGCCGGGCGTGAGGGAGCCCTCGGTGCGCAGCGCGGCGAGGTCGTCCACCTCAACGCCGTAGCCAGCCAGGAACAACTGGCAGTACTGCGTCAACGACGAGTGGCCGATGCTCAGCACGAAGCGGTCCCGTCCCACCCACTTCGGATCAGCCGGATCGTGTCGCATCACCTTCTGATAGAGCAGATAGGCCAGCGGTGCCATCGAGATCGCCGTGCCCGGGTGACCGTTGCCCACCTTCTCCACAGCGTCGGCGGCGAGGATTCGCGCGGTGTCGACCGCGCGCTCGTCCAACTCGGTCCAGGTGAACTCGGTCATCATCGGCCTTTCGGTTGCTTTGAAACGTAACAATACTGACTGCGCGCTTGCAGGTTCCAGCTTTTCACACCACTCGGGTTCGGCCGATCGGGGCCCATTTGTTGCATCGCTAAGGCAACTACAGATTCCCGAATCACTTCGTAAGCAAATACCCTGGCCGGTATGGTGGTAGGTAGTCCTACTTACAGGAGTTCAACGATGAAACGCCTGGTCATCCTCGGTGGCGGCACAGCCGGCACGATGATCGCCAACAAGCTGCGAGCCGCCCTCGGCAAGCACGAACTGCACATAACGGTGGTGGATCGCGACGATGCCCACCACTACCAGCCCGGATACCTGTTCATGCCTTTTGGCATCTACAACACGTCCGACATCGTCCGCTCGCGGCACAAGTTCATCTCGGACGGGGTCGACCTCGTACTTACCGAGATCGATCGCGTCGACCCCGCCTACCGGGTGGTTCACCTCGCGGACGGACGGACGCTGAGCTACGACGTGCTGGTGATCGCCACCGGCGTCACCCCGCGTCCGGACGCCACCCCGGGCATGCAGGGCAAGCTGTGGGGCGAGAAGGTGCATGAGTTCTACAGCCTGCCCGGCGCCCAGGCGCTGACCGACGCAATGCGCCGGTTCCGCGGCGGACGGCTGGTGGTGCACATCACCGAGATGCCGATCAAGTGCCCCGTGGCGCCGATGGAGTTCACCTTCCTGGCCGACGACTGGCTGCGCAAGCACGGCATTCGCGAGCGCACCGAGGTTGTCTATGTGACGCCGCTGGACGGCGCGTTCACCAAGCCGGTGGCCTCCCGCGAACTCGCCACAGCGCTGACCGACCGGCAGATCACGCTGGAGACCGACTTCGCGGTCGAATCGATCGACAACGACGCGGCCGAACTGGTTTCGTTCGACGGCCGCCGGATCGGCTTCGACCTGCTGGTCACCGTGCCGCTGAACATGGGCGCGGACTACATCGCCCGCTCCGAACTCGGCGACGAGCTGAACCTGGTGCCGTGCGACCAACACACCATGGTGAGCCTGGCGCACCCGGAGATCTACGTGCTCGGCGATGCCGGCACGCTGCAGACCTCGAAGGCCGGATCGGTCGCGCACTTCGCAGTGGACGTGTTCGTGCACAACTTCCTGGCCGAATATCGCGGCGAACCGGCCACCCACGGCTTCGACGGTCACGCGAACTGCTTCATCGAATCAGGTAACCGCAAGGGCATGTTGCTCGACTTCAACTACACCACCGAGCCGTTCACGGGAAACTTCCCGCTGCCGGTGGTTGGCCCGTTCAAGCTGCTCAAGGAAACCCATCTCAACCACCTCGGCAAGCTGGCGTTCCGCTGGATCTACTGGAACATGCTGCTGCCCGGACGGCCGATCCCGATGATCCCGACGAACATGAGCCTTGCCGGCAAGCGGGTGGAGAAAGAGGTCAGCGCCGAAGCCACGGGGCTGCCGTCCATCGGGGCGCCGTCCAGCCCGCCGCCACCGCGTCCTGCGGCTCCGGCTGCGAAGCCAAAGCTTGAGGGACGCAGCGCGCCAGCGCGCCCCAAAGCCGCCCCACTGGCCAAGCCGAAGGGCGCCGCGACCCCGTCCCAGGCAAAGCCGAAGCCAGCACCCAGCGGCGGCTACGTTGACCGCCCGGGGGTGGACTCGACCGCTGACCCGGCCACCGTCCTGCCCAACCCGATCATCCCGAAGTTCTGAGGAGCGAGATGCCAACCACCCTGATCGCCGGTCGTCCGATCGACGTCAACGACGAGGGTTTCCTGGTCGCCTACGACCAGTGGGACGAGAAGCTTGGCGGTGAACTCGCCCGGCTGATCGGCCTGGAGTTGACCGATGCGCACTGGGCAGTGATCCGGTTCCTGCGGGCCGACTACTCGCTGCGCAACGAGACCGCGACGCTGCGGCGCGCCAGCACGGTGGGGGGCTTCCCGATCAAGGAACTGTTCGAACTCTTCCCGGGCAAGCCTGCCAAGAAGATGTCCTATATCTCCGGGCTGCCCAAGCCCAAGGGCTGCGTGTGAGCGCGGAAGGAGCCGTACCAATGACCGACGCACCAATCGTCCCCGACTTCAGCGGACCGGACTGCCCCGCCCCGAACGCCGCACCGGCGCAGCGGAAGCTGGTGATCATCTGCTCGAAGGGCAACCTGGACATGGCCTACCCGGGGCTGATTCTCGGCTCGGCCGCGCTGGGTGAGGGCATCGAGACCCACCTGTTCTTCACCTTCTGGGGTTTCGACATGATCACCAAGGGACGCATGGACGACCTGAAGTTCACGATGCTCGGCAACACTGCCATGCACCTGACTCAGGCGCCGGGCATGCCGATCCCGGCGATGCTCGGCACCCTGCCCGGCATGACCAAGATGGCCACCAAGATGATGCAGAAGCAGATCGCCGACCTGGAGATTCCGACGGTCCCAGAGATGCTGGAACAGATCCACGAGATGGGCGGCCACATGTGGGCCTGCCGGATGTCGTTCGACATGATGCGGCTCAACGAGGCCGACCTCTACGAAGGTGTGGAGGCCGTGATCAGCGCGACCGACTTCATGGAGTTGTCGGAGGGCGCGCAGATCATCTTCATCTGAGGTCTTGGCCTCGACGTGCTGACCAGCCGGTTGGTCAGCATGTCGAGAAGCTCAAGCGAACTGCGCGCCCGCCTGCTCGGTCACCGCAGCCACGAGTTCCTTGATCCGCTCGGCGTCCTCAGCGCGGGCGACCAGGGTGGCATGCGGCGTCCGCACCACGACGAGGCCGCTCACGCCGAGCAGGCCGATCACCGAGCCCTCGTCAGCGTTGACGATCACGTTGTCGTTGGCGCCAAGAGCGACGCTGAGACCGGAAATGGCGTTGCCGGACGCGTCCGTGGCCAGGATCTCGGCCAGGCTGGCGTAGCCACCGACATCGCGCCAACTGATCGGCAGCGCGACCGCCACGACATGCGCGCTCCCCTTTCCTCCGGAAACCGGTTCCATCACGCCGTAATCGATCGAGGTCTTCGCAAGTCCAGGGAAGATCTCCGCCAGCCGGTCAGGATGCTCGGCCAACTCGAGGACCGAGGCGTGCGTGGCCGGCAGTAGTTGCCGCAACTGGTCGAGCAGGGTGGTCGCCCGCCAGACGAACATGCCGGCGTTCCACCAGTACTCACCTGACGCCAGATAGGTCTCGGCCAACTCGATCGGCGGCTTCTCGACGAACCGCAGCACGCGATGCGCGCCCGGGAAACCGTCGATCGCCTCGCCCCTTTGCAGGTAGCCGTAGCCGGTGTGCGGGCTGGTCGGCACCACCCCGAGCGTGACCAGCGCGGAGGCGTCCGATTCGGCGAGGGCAAACGCGGTCTCCAGACACTCCGCAAAAACCTTGGGCGGCTCGATCACCTGGTCGGCCGTTACCTGGGCGATGACGGCCTCGGGATCCTGCCGGGCCAGCACGGCTGCGGGCCAGGCGACCGCGTTCAGCGAGTCGCGTCCGATCGGCTCGCCGAGGATGTTGCCTGCCGGCACCTCGGGCAGGTCGGCGGCCACGACGTCCGCGTAAGCCGCCCCCGTGACCACCCACACCTGCTCGGCGGGCACGGACGCCAGCGCCCGCTCGAACGCCAGCCGCAGCAGGCTCTTGCCCTGAACCAGCGGGAGCAACTGCTTCGGCGTGCCTTGCCGCGAAAGCGGCCAGAGTCGGGTGCCGGATCCCCCAGCCATGATCACCACGTAGCGCATGGCTGGAGCTTACGGCCTCGGTCCGCTGGCACAGACCAGGATTGTGGGACAGAGCTGGCGCCAGCGGCCGGCCAACGTCGGTCGGGGCAGCCGCGGCACGACTGGCGGCGGTTTTGTCCCGAAATGGTCGGGCTGGTCGGCCCGTGGGCCGGTGCGGCAGCATGGTGAAATGGAGAACCCGATCATCGCCGCGCTCACCGACCGCGTCCGGCGCGCCGGCTCGGAGCCGTTGCTCACCTGGTATCGGCCGGCCGACGGGCAGCGCACCGAGTTCAGCGTGAAGAGCTTTGCGAACTGGGTCGACAAGACCGCGAACCTGCTCGACACTCTCGGGGTGGAAGGCACGGTCGCCGGATCGCTGAACACCAGCCATCCTGGTCACTGGATGAGCCTGGTCTGGCCGTTGGCGGCCTGGCAGCACGGCATTGCCTACGCGGTCGGCAGCTCCGACCAGGCAGAGCTGATCGTCGTCGGCCCGGAGGACCCACAGCCCAGCCCTGGCGCGCTCACGATCGCCTGTTCGTTGCACCCCCTGGGCCTCGGACTATGCAACCTCCCGGACGGCGTGCTCGACTTCACCACCGAGGCCCTCGCCGAGCCGGACGCGCATTGGGCGGCTCCGGTCGTAGAGACGAACCGGGCGTGGGCGGACGCCGGACTCGCCCGCACCCACGCCCAACTCGCCGACCTGCCGCCCGAGCCCACCCGCGTCCTAGTGCGTCCGACCACACCGTGGGCCACGCTGGCTGCGGCCCTGGTCAGCCCGCTGCTGGGTGGCGGCTCCGCCGTCGTGGTGGACGGCGCGGCCAGCGAGGCCGACCTGGCCCGCATCGCGGCTACCGAGCGGGCCCCCCGCTCAATGGCATGATGGCTGCGATCACACGCGCCGACCAGGGATATCCCATGACTTCGATGAGCCGCCGCTCACTGCTCGCCTCCGCTGCCGCCCTCGCCGGGGGCCTGGCGATCGCCGGGTGCGCGCCGAGCATTCCGAAACCGTCCGCATCGCCAACCGGTCCGATCACCAGCCAACTCGACGAAGTGCTGAAGGTCGTCTCCGGCGGCAGCGACAAGTTCGGCGTGTTCGTTCGGGACGTGCGCTCCGGTGGCACCTACAGCTTCAACGGCGACTACGCCAGCCAGAACGCTTCGATGGTGAAGGTGATGATCGCGCTGATGGCGCAGCGGCAGGCGCGCGCGGACGACAGCACCCTGAGCCAGGAGAACACCGATCTGGTCACGAAAATGATCACCCACTCCGACAACGACGCCGCAGAACAGCTCTGGCCCTACGCCGGTGGCGCGGACGCCTACCAGCAGCTCGCGGACGAGCTGCGAATGTCCCATACGCACCGCGACCCGAACCGTCCGGACTGGAGCTGGACCTGGACCACCCCGTCCGATCAGGTGCAGCTGCTGGACTACCTGGTCACGGGCGGCACCGACGCGTTCACCGCGGCCGAGGGCAAGTTCGTGTACGACCTGATGGGCCAGGTACAGGACGATCAGACCTGGGGCGTGGGTGCGCCGAAGTCCGGCACGGTGCAGGTGCACCTGAAGAACGGCTGGGTGCAGTTCAAGTCGAGCGACGGGCTGTGGGCGGTGAACTCGATGGGTACGGTGCAGGGCGAGGGCCGCGACTACCGCATGGCGGTGATG
>JAKOQD010000217.1 GCA_029778515.1 Actinomycetes bacterium | reverse complement strand
CTGGACGGTTGTGTCCCAAGACGGGGCGGAACTGTCCAGCTTGCGGGAATGCGGGGGCGTCGAGAACCGAGCCGGTCAGGTTTCCAACCGACCCGCAATGGCTACGCTGACCACGTGCCTACGCCACGAACCCGACGGGCCGTACGTTCTCGGCTTGGAGTCCGTCCCGCCGACATGCCGGGACCACGCATCCCCCAGGGAGTCGTCACCGCGGCCGAGTGGTCTTGGCGGCTGCTGGTGATCGCCGCGGTGCTGGCGCTGATCTGGTGGCTGCTGCAGTACTTCTCCGGCGTGGCTGTGCCGCTAGCCGTCGCCATGTTGCTCTCGGCGCTGCTGAGCCCGCTGAATGCCCGGCTGCGGCGGTTCGGCTGGCCGCGGGTGCTCGCGTCCATCGGTTCGTTACTGGCGATGGTGCTGGTGATCGGCGGCGTGTTCCTCGCGATCGGAGCCCAGGTGGCCAGGGAGTTGCCGGAGCTGATCGACCAGTCGGTGAAGGCGTTGGCGACGCTGGTCGACTGGCTGGCAGCTGGGCCGCTGCACATCGACCAGGCGCAGTTGGACGGCTATCTGGCCCAGTTCACCACCTGGGTAAATGAATCCAGGGCTGAGTTGGCCTCGATCGCAGCCAAAGCCGGAGTAGGCGTCGGGCACTTCTTGGCAGGCCTGGCGATCGCCCTGATCGCAACTTTTTTCTTCCTCGCGTCCGGACGTGAGATCTGGAGCTCTGTGGTGAAGCTGTTGCCGGTCCACTACCAGGCGCCTACGCTGCGCGCTGCGGACAACGGCTGGGCCTCGCTGGTCGCCTACATGCGCGCCCAGGTGCTGGTGGCCCTGGTGGACGCGATCGGCATGTTGGCCGGCGCGCTGATCCTGCGGCTGCCGATGGCCTGGGCGCTGTTCGCCCTGACCTTCGTGACTGCGTTCATCCCGGTGGTCGGCGCGGTGCTCTCGGGCGCGGTGGCCTGCCTGCTGGCGCTGGTCACGCACGGCCCCGTCAGCGCCCTGATCATGCTCGGCATCACGATCGCGGTGGTGCAGACCGAGGGTCACTTCCTGCAGCCGATCCTGCTCGGACGTGCGGTCTCGCTGCATCCGCTGGCTGTGCTGATCGGGCTGGCGGTCGGCGCCACGCTCGCCGGCATCGTCGGCGCGCTGCTGGTGATCCCGGTGCTGGCGTTCTCGGTCGCGTTCATCCGCGGGCTCGACCCCGCCCGCTTCAAACCGGTTCGCCTGCAAGAGTAGAAAGAGAACCTTTCCTGATTGGAAAGTGCGACCTACTATTGCGCTATGAGCACTCCTGATCTTGGTCCCATCCTTGAGGATCTCGCCGCCGGACGGATCGACGCATCCGAGGCGGCGCGCCGAATCGACGCGCTGAAAGCGACCGCGGCTCCTGAGTCACCGGAAACCAAGCCGGCCGAGCCGACCAACGAGGAACTCGCCGCGGAAGAACTCGGCGACTCGCCGCGCCGCCAGTACTCGCCGCACGCTCGCGACGTGTTCGCCCAACCGGAGGGTTCGCCGGACGCACCCACTGGACGGCGGCGTCCGACCGGCAGCAAGGGCGTCGACCGGATCTCCGTCCGCGCGGTCGGACGCAGGGTGCGGATCGTCGGTGACCCGTCCGTGGCCACGGCGTCGGCGGAGGGACCGCACGTGCTGCGACGCAACGGCGCGGTGCTGGAGATCACCAGCGACGGCGAGCTTGGTCCGAGCCTGGACGGGTTCAGCATCCTGCGTCCCCCGCGAAGTCTGGACGACATCCGCGCGCTCGGCCTGGGCAAGGAACTGCTTCTGCGGATCAACCCGTCAATCATCGTTGATGTCGAGGTGACCGCCGGTCATCTCACCTGCAACGACGTGCCGTACCTCGGCAAGGTGCGGGTGACCGCCGGAGGTGCGGACCTAACCGGGGTGGCCGAGGCGCACGACGTGCTGGTGCAGGCCGGTTCGGCGACGCTGAAGGGCGCGATCACCACCGGACGCTCCCGGGTGCGGGTTGAGTCGGGACAGCTGAGCGTCGACCTCGACGACCACTCGAATGTCACCGTCCGAGGGGAGGCGCAGCTCGGCAAGGTGAGCTGGAGCGGTGCCCACACCGGCCAGGTGGACGAAGTCGTGCTCGGCAACGGCTCCGCTCGACTCGATGTGGGCGTGGTGATGGGCTGGGCGAACATCAAGGCCGGCAATGAGGTGGCGCAGTGACCGCCAAGCTGTACCAGGCGCCGGCGGACTGTCCGGTCTGTGGAGATGCGCTGATCACCACCCGGCTCGGTTGCCGCGGCTGCGGATCGGAGTTGGCCGGCGAGTTCGGCCACTGTGACTTCTGTGCGCTGGACGAGCGGGAGAGCGAGCTGCTGCGGGTATTCCTGGCCTCGCGCGGCAATCTGCGCGAGGTGGAGAAGCATCTCGGCGTCTCCTACCCGACCGCGCGGGCGCGCTTCACCGCACTGCTGACGAAGCTCGGTCTTGCGGGCGAGGCCGAGCCCGTGGCGATGACCCGCGACCAGGTGCTCAGCGAGGTCGCCACCGGCGTGTTGTCGCCGGCTGAGGCCGCTGAGCTGCTCGCGGGGCTCGGCTGAGCAGACGATCCCGGTGGCACTGCCACCGAGGGCTGGCCCTCGGTGATGCGGGGATTCGTGAGCTCAGCCACCGTTGCGGCTCAGCCACCGTTGCGGCTCAGGCGGTGAAGGGCTTCACCTCGACGACGGTCACCTCGATCAGGTGGCCAGCGGGCGCCCGGTAGGTGACGGTCTCGCCGACCTTGTGGCCGAGAATGGCCGCGCCAAGGGGAGACTGTGGGCTGTAAACCTCGATGTCGACCGACTCGTCGAGCCCCATCAACTCACGCGAGCCGAGCAGGAAGGTGTCGGTGTCGTCCGGATCATCGTCGTAGTAGATGGTGACCGCGACACCCGGGGTGACCTCGTCGGAGTCTGCCGGCGCCTCACCAACCTGAGCGTTCTCGAGCATCGCGGTCAGCTGCCGGATGCGAGCCTCCTGATGTCCCTGCTCCTCGCGGGCCGCGTGGTAGCCGCCGTTCTCGCTGAGGTCGCCCTCCTCGCGGGCCTGTGCGATCTTCGCCGACACCAGCCGGCGGCCGTCGGTCTTGAGGTACGCAAGTTCCTCGGTGAGGCGGTCGAAGGCGTCTTGGGTCAGCCAGGTAGTGGGTTGCTCGGTCATACCGGGGAGGTTAGCTCATTCCGGGCTCAGCCCAAGGCGCGGCAGTTCTCTACCGCTGCGGTGGTTGCGCGCTTGAACGTCCGCAGTTCGATGTTCAGCGTGGTCAGGGACGAGCCGCCGGGCTCGACCCGCACCTTCGCCTCGCCGACCCGGTCGTAGGTCACGGCCTGGGAGTAGAGCAGGCATTCGGCCGCCTTGCCGGGGTCGGGACGGTCGATCGTCACGGTGACGTCGATCTGGGTGTCCGAGCGCACTTCGAACGCGTCCACTCGCGCGGTGACCGTGCCGGTCGCCCCGTAGCTGCCGGCCCAGACCAGCCAGATCGCTCCCAGCACGGCCAGGAGGATGGCGAGCGGAATCCAGGCACGGGTGGTTCTCCGCGCTGGGTAGCGGCGAGCGAGCCGCGCGGTGGCGTCCGGGTCGGTCATGGCGTCCATTCTGGCTGCCGGGTTGGGCGAACCCGGCTCGGATCCCCACAATATGGGCATGTCATTGCGGCTCCTGAACGTGCACGCCCACCCGGACGACGAATCCAGCAAGGGCGCGGCGACCACCGCCTACTACGTCGCGCAGGGCGTGGAAGTGATGGTGGCCACCTGCACCGGCGGCGAACGTGGCTCGATCCTCAACCCGAAGATGGAGAGCCCGGAGAACTGGGCGAACCTGGCCGCGCTCCGCAACGCGGAGATGGCCAGGGCCGCCGAGATCCTCGGCATCGAGCAGGTCTGGCTCGGCTACGTCGATTCCGGCATGGACGAGCCGTTGCCCGAGGGCTGCTTCGCCCTGCAGGACGTCGATCAGGCCGCCGGGCCGCTGGTCAAGGTGATTCGCGAGTTCAAGCCGCAGGTGCTGACCACCTATGACGAGAACGGCGGCTACCCGCACCCCGACCACATCATGTGCCACCGGATTTCGATGGCGGCGGTGGCCGCGGCCGCCGACCCGGCCGCGTGGCCCGAGCACGGCGAACCCTGGCAGGTGGCCAAGGTCTACTACGACATGTCGCTGCACCGCGGCCGGTTCGCGGCACTGGACGCAGCCATGCACAAGGCAGGTCTGGAGCGCCCGTACTCGGACTGGCTGTCGCAGTGGGGCGAGGACACCGGCGCTTCGGCCCGCCTGACCACGTTCATCCCATGCTCGGACTACTTCGAAGCGCGCAATGCCGCCCTGCGTGCCCACGCCACCCAGATCGACCCGGACGGGCACTGGTTCGCGGTGCCCCTGGAGATCCAGCAGGTCGGGTGGCCCACCGAGGACTATCAGCTGGTGAAGTCGACCGTCCCGGTGAGACTGCCGGAGTCGGACCTGTTCGCCGGACTGCGCACCGAGGATAGTCTGGGCACATGGTGCTACTCGATCTAGGTTCGAGCGTGGTCACGCCGTCCTGGCTGCCGCTGGTGCTGGTGATCGTCCTGCTCGGCCTGGTGGCGTTCCTGTACTTCAACATGCGCGGCAACATCAACCGCATCGACTTTGAGGAGCAGCCGCGTCCGGCTTCCCCGGTATCGCCGGACGAGCAGCCGACGCCCTAAGCGCGCTTGGCTTAAACTGCCGCGTGTGAATCGCCTAGCCGAAGCCACCTCGCCCTATCTGCGGATGCACGCAGACAATCCGATCGACTGGTGGGAGTGGGGGCCCGAGGCGCTGGCTGAGGCGGCGCAGCGCGACGTGCCGATCCTGCTGAGCGTGGGCTACGCGGCCTGCCACTGGTGCCACGTGATGGCACACGAATCCTTCTCAGATCCGCAACTCGCCGAGTTGGTGAACCCCAACTTCGTGGCCATCAAGGTCGACCGCGAAGAGCGTCCGGACATCGACGCGGTGTACATGGCCGCCACGCAGGCACTCACCGGCTCCGGGGGTTGGCCGACGACGGTCTTCCTCACTCCGGACGGGCGTCCGTTCTTCGCTGGGACGTACTACCCGCCCGAGCGAGCCGGCGGGATGCCGTCCTTCAGTGAAGTACTTTCCGCGATCTCGGACGCTTGGCGCGAGCGCCGGGACGAGGCTGACCAGAGCGCGTCCGCCATCACCGCGCACCTGGCCGGGGCCTTGACGCCCCAGCGGGCCACCACCGATCGGTTCGACGTCTGGGGTGTGCTGGATCGCCTCGGCACCGAGTTCGACGCCATCCACGGCGGCTTCGGCACTGCCCCCAAGTTCCCCGCCCCGCTGCTGATCGACGCGCTCGGGGTGAAGGGCGAACCAGGTTCGCTCGACGTCGCCCAGCGGTCGTTGGACGCGATGGCGCGTGGCGGCATTCACGATCAGATCGGTGGCGGCTTCGCCCGCTACAGCGTCGATCCCGCCTGGGTGGTGCCGCATTTCGAGAAGATGCTCTACGACAACGCGCTGCTGCTGGGCAGCTACGTGCGCGGTTGGCGACGCGTGCCCGACCACGATCCGGTGCTGCGCTGGCAGTTTGAGCGGACGGTGCGCGGCATCGTCGGCTGGCTTGAGCGCGAGTTGCGCACCGACGAGGGCGGGTTCGCATCCTCGCTCGATGCCGACAGCCTGGACATCCACGGCCGCCAGCACGAAGGCATCTACTACTGCTGGACCCCTGAGCTGCTGACTGATGCGCTCGGTGAAGCGGACGGGCAGTGGGCCGCCGAGGTCTTCCACGTCACCAGGCTCGGCTCGTTCGAGCACGGCCTTTCGACCCTGCAGCTCCGCGGCAATCCCGACCCGGAACGCTTGGCTGCCGTGTCGGCGAGGCTGCTGGCCGAGCGCCAGCAGCGTTTCGCCCCGGCCCGCGACGCGAAGGTGATCGCGGCCTGGAACGGATGGGCGATCGATTCGCTGGTCTGGGCGGCGCTGGTCTTCGACGAGCCGGCGTGGCTCGAACTGGCTCGCAATGCGGCTGAATGCCTGTGGCGGGTGCACTGGGTCGAGGGCAGGTTGCGGCGCAGTTCGCTCGGCGGGGTCGCTTCGCAGGCGCCGGGGATGGCTGAGGACTATGGCGCGGTCGCGCTCGGTTTCGCCCGGCTGGCCGGGGCGCTCGGGGATGCCGAGTGGTTGGTGCGTGCACACACTCTCGTAGCTTCGGCGCAGGAACTGTTCGGTGCTGAAGACGGTGGCTTCTACGACTCGGCCGTTGATGCTGAAGCGCTGATCGTGCGTCCGCGGGACGTCAGCGACAACCCGACGCCGTCCGGAACCAGCGCACTGGTCGCCGCGCTCCGGCTGGTCGGCCTGCTGGCCGACGACGCGACCTTGATCGCACGCGCCGACGCCGCTGCCGAAACCGTCCGCGGGCTGCTGGAGCAGACCCCCCGGTTCGCCGGCTCGGCCCTGGTGGACGCGCTGGTGGCGGACGATGCGCGGACGGGCCTGCGTCCGGCGGTCGCGGTGGTTGTGGGGGACCCGTTGGATGAAGCGGCGCGGGCCACTTGGCGGATGGCGCCGATCGGCACCGCGATCGTCGCCGGGGCGCCGGGGACCCAGGGCTTCGCGCACCACTTCGAAGAGCGTGCCGAGCCGGGCGTCTATGTCTGCCGCGGCACAGTCTGTTTCCCGCCGACCAGCGACCTCGCCGAGCTGCGCACGGCCCTGTGGAGCCGCGTCTAGCCAAGCGCCGCGCACCCGCGCCAACTCCCGAACCCCCCCCGCCCCCGCAAGCTGGACAGTTCTGTCCCGTCTTCGGCCGCAACTGTCCAGTTTGCGGAGCGAGAGACGGGCTCGGTCGGGTGTGCGAGGGGCAGGTGTGCTAGGGCGGGTGCGCGAGGGGCAGGTGTGCTAGGGCGGGTGTGCGAGGGGCAGGTGTGCTAGGGCGGGTGTACGAGGGACGGGTGTAGGAGGCGGCTCAGCGCAGCACAGCCAGCGCGATCGCCGCGAAGTGGCAGAGCGCGGCCACGATCGTGCAGGCGTGGAAGATCTCGTGGAAGCCGAACCATTTCGGCGATGGGTCGGGCCACTTCCGGGCGTAGACGAGGGCACCGAGACTGTAGATGAGGCCGCCGACGCCGATCAGGATCACGATCAGCGGTCCACCGTTGACCCAGAACGCGGGCAGCCAGCCGATGCCTGCCCAGCCAAGGCCCAGATAGCAGGCGACATCGAGCCAGCGGGGTGCGTTCTGCCAGAACACCCGCACACTCACGCCCACGACGGCGACGGCCCAGATCAGGGTGAGCAGCGCGATCGCGTCCGAGCGTGGCAGGAGCACCAGGGCGAGCGGGGTGTAGGTGGCGGCGATGAAGACGAAGATGTTGGCGTGGTCGAGCCGGCGCAAAGTTGCCTTCACCGGGGGCGACCAGCTGCCGATGTGGTAGATCGCGCTCATCCCGAACAGCACGATCGCGCCCACCAGCCACACCGCAGAGCCGGCCTTACCCGCCACGCCGGGCGCCAGGACGAGCAGCGCAGCGCCGCCGAAGACCACTGCCACGGCCATGCCGAGGTGCAGCCAGCCACGCAGTTTCGGCTTGTCGGGCAGGATCTCAGCGGTCACGGCAGCACCTAACTTACGGTTCAGTAACTTACGCCAGCGTAGGTTGCGTGATCAATCGTAGTCAATCCGGTGGGGTCGTGACGATTTGCACGCGTTTCGCGCGCTAGACCACCGATTCGCCTCGAAACGCGGATCGACCGGGCATTTTGTCCGGAAGCTCGCCCACGCCGTACGACCGACCGCTGGCGGTTGGGGGATAGGGTGCACCTATGTCGCTAGGGCTGCGCGTACGCGAAGCGGTTAATCGCCTGCAGCCGCTCGGCTTCCTGTACTCGGCCTACGAGACCCAGCTGCTCGCTCAGCTCGATCGTTCCGCCCTGCCGCAGCACGTCGCCGTTCTCGCGGACGGGAACCGGCGCTGGGCCCGCGCCAACGCGCCGGAACAGCCGCTGGTGGTGGGGTACCAGGCCGGGGCGGACAAGCTGCGCCAGTTCGTCGACTGGTGCGCCGACCTCGGCATCGGAGTGGTCACCCTCTGGGTGCTCTCCACCGAGAACCTGACCCGGTCCGAGTCCGACGAGGTCGCGCCGCTGCTGAACGTGATCGAACACCTGGTCGCCCAGTTGGCTACGCAGTACCGGGTCAAAGTGGTGGGCGACCTCAACCTGCTGCCCGAGCAGATGGCCCAGAACCTGCACGACGCCGAGGCCAACGGCGAGCGCCACAGCGGCATCCACGTCAACGTCGCCATCGCCTACGGCGGACGCCACGAGTTGCGCGATGCCGTCCGCTCCCTGCTGGCCACCGAGGCGGCCAAGGGCACGACGCTGGACCAATTGGCCGACACCCTAGAGATCGACCACATCTCCGAGCACCTCTACACCGCCGGCCAGCCTGATCCTGACCTGGTCATTCGCACCTCGGGTGAGCAACGGATGTCCGGCTTCCTGATCTGGCAATCGGCCCACAGCGAGTTCTACTTCTGTGAGGCGCTCTGGCCCGACTTCCGCAAGGTTGACTTCATTCGCGCACTGCGCTCCTATGCCCAGCGGGAGCGTCGCTACGGCCGCTGACGCGGACCCGGGAAAGCTTGCGTATCGACCCCCGGACGCGGGCGTGTCGCGAAGTCACGCGGGAAGGCCGGGCTTACTCTCAGACCACGGACGCAGGCCTGGCGTCCGACGAGAGGCACCAGATGCATCGCGCAGACCTGGGACCAGCTCCCAGCTCGGACCTACTCGGCTGACCACTAGGTGAGCCGGACGCCTGGTTCGGCTCGGACAGGACGGACATGCCTCGTTCATCCACCCGTTCCACGACCACCGCTGCGTCCAGGACGGTGCTGGCACTGAAGACCTACGTGATCGACACCTCGGTGCTTCTCAGCGATCCGCACGCCCTGCGCAACTTCGCCGAGCACGGCGTGGTGGTTCCGGTAGTGGTCATCACCGAGTTGGAGGCGAAGCGGCACCATCCTGAACTTGGCTACTTTGCCCGGGCCGCGCTGCGGTTCCTGGACGACCTGCGGGTGCACTATGGCCGTCTGGACGCCCCGATTCCGGTCAACGACCTGGACGGCACCCTGCGGGTCGAGCTGAATCACACCGACACCGACGTGCTCCCGCCCGGCTTCCGGCTGGGCGACAACGACTCCCGGATCCTCGCGGTGGCGCTCAACTTCAAGGCCGAGGGCCATGACGTGGTCCTGGTCAGCAAGGACCTGCCGATGCGGGTGAAGGCGTCTGCGGTCGGGCTGGTGGCTGAGGAGTACCGCCACGAGCTCACCCCCGACTCCGGTTGGACGGGCATGGTCGAGGTCGACGTGCCGACCGCGACGATCGAGCAGCTCTACACCGAAGGCGCCGCGATCGTCCCCGAGGCGCTCGACCTGCCCTGCCACACCGGCGTGGTGCTGCACGGCTCGGCTTCGTCCGCGCTCGGACGCGTCACGACGTCCGGCTCGGTACGGCGGATCCAGGACCGGGACGCCTTCGGCATCCATGGCCGCTCTGCCGAGCAGCGGGTGGCGCTCGATCTCCTGCTCGACCCGGACGTGGGCATCGTGTCGTTGGGCGGTCGGGCCGGCACCGGCAAGTCGGCGCTGGCGCTGTGCGCCGGGCTGGAGGCGGTGCTGGAGCGGCGCTTGCATTCGAAGGTGATCGTGTTCCGTCCGCTGTTCGCGGTCGGCGGCCAGGAGCTCGGCTACCTGCCCGGCACCGAGGGGGAGAAGATGTCGCCCTGGGGACAGGCAGTGTTCGACACGCTCGGCTCGGTGACTTCGAAGAACGTGATCGACGAGGTGCTGGCGCAGGACCTGCTGGAGGTGCTGCCACTGACCCACATTCGCGGACGCTCGCTGCACGACGCCTTCGTGATCGTCGACGAGGCCCAATCGCTGGAGCGGAACGTGCTGCTCACCGTGCTCAGCCGGATCGGCCAGAATTCCCGCGTCGTGCTCACCCACGACGTCGCCCAGCGGGACAACCTGCGCGTGGGCCGGCACGACGGCGTGGTCGCTGTGGTCGAGCGGCTCAAGGGGCATCCGTTGTTCGCACACGTCACCCTGACCCGCTCGGAGCGTTCGCCGATCGCCGCGCTGGTCACCGAGATGCT